>CANSQW010000032.1 GCA_947649215.1 uncultured bacterium
GTGGGCTCGGAGATGTGTATAAGAGACAGTGTGAAGCGCCTGCCAGGCACGCATGCGATCGCCGTCGGAGGCCGCGAGCGCCTCCTGAGCCGCCTCGAGCCCGAAGTCCGCGGCTATCTCGGCAGCTTGGCAGCCGGTGAAGGGCACGCCACCTGGGCCGTCGCACTCCCCCGCCGCATCCCACGCGTGGAGCGGATGGCGCGGCGAGGGCGCCTGGCGAGCCGGCACGAGCAGCGTCGCGCCCTCCATCATGGTGCCCACGCCGCCGGCGAGAGCCTCGGCGGCGGCGTGGCCGGTGATGTCGTGGGACCCGGGCGTGACCTCCACCGGGTCGCTCGCCAGCTCCTCGGAGGCGTCGCCGGTGGCGACGTGGCGGTGCGCGAGCATCCGATGCTCCAGGTAGACCGCCGCGCGGGAGAGCGGAAAACAGATGGCGAAGTAGAGCACGGCCGCCGCCACGTAGGCAGGCCCGTAGTAGCTCGTGTCGCCGGCGAACGAGTTGGAGAAGTACATGAGCTCGCCGCCGGCGATGAGCGCGAGCACGCTCGTGTTCTTCACGAGGTTGGCCGCCTGCACGGCCAGGGGCGGCAGGATGATGCGCATGGCCTGGGGCAGGATGACGAGCGTCATCGTCTGGACGGGCGAGAAGCCCTGGGAGCGCGCCGCCTCGAACTGCCCGCGGTGGATGGAGCCGATGCCGGAGCGCACCACCTCGGAGATGTAGCCGCCGTGGTAGACGCCGATGGCGAGCACGCCGATCCAGAACGACGCGAGCGTGAGCCCGATGAGCGGGAACACCGCGTAGAGGACGAACACCTGCAAAAGCAGGGGGATGTTCTGCACCACCTCGACGTAGACGCGCGTGACGACGCGCAGGGCGCGGTGGCGCGACACGGAGAGCACGCCGAACGCGAACCCGAGCGCAAGCGCGATGACGAGCGCGAGCGCGGAGATGCCCACCGTGGTGCCGAAGGCCGCCAGGATGTCCGGCCAGCGCTCGGCGAGCGCCGCCCACTTGTAGGGTGCGAAGACCTCGCCCATCACGCCCCGCCCCCTTCCGCGCCCGCAGGGGCGCCGGCGTCGAGCGCGTCGTCGGCCGGGTCGCCCGCGCCAAGGCCCGTGCTGCCCGCCGCCTCCTCGGCCTCCACGTCGGCCTCGGTCACGAGCGAGAGCCCCCAGCGCTCCTTGAGCGCGCGCAGGGTGCCGTCAGCCTCCATGGCGGCGATGGCCTCGTCGATGGGGGCCGACAGAGCGCTGCCCTTGCGCGTGGCCACGCCGTACTCCTGCGGCGCGAACCGCGTGGGCAGCAGGAACGTGGAGGCGTCCTGATAGCCCAGGAGAATGGAGCTGTCCACCGAGAAGGCGGCCACGCGCCCGGCCACGAGCGCGATCTTGATCTCGGGGTAGGTGGCGTACTCGGCGAACTTGAGCGTGATGCCCAGCTCGCGCGCGGCCTGCCCCAGCTTGTCCTTGGTGGTGGCCGAGAGCGCCACGCCCACCGTCTTGCCGTCAAGCCCGGCCAGGTCGGCGATGCCCGAGTCCTTGCGCACGAGCACGCCGATATGGTCGATGTAGTAGGGCCGCGAGAAGTCGTAGCTGCGCTTGCGCTGCTCGGTGATGGTGAAGGTGGCGAGCGTCGCGTCCAGGGTGCCGTTGTCGAGCATGGCGCCGCGCGTGGTGACGTTCACGCCCGTCACCTCGAGCGCGTCGGGGCTGCCCTTGAGGCGGGCGGCGAGCTCGCGGGCCACGTCCACCTCGAGCCCCTCCACCGAGCCGGTCTCGGGGTTCTGGAACCCGAAGCCGGGCACGTCGATCTTGGTGCCCACGCGCAGCACGTCGCCGGACGGGGCGCAGCCGGACAGGACCGACCCGGCGCCGCCCAGCAGGCAGGCGGCAGCCGCGGCGGTCGACAGGCGCACGAAGGAGCGGCGCGAGAGGGCGGTGGGGGCGGCCGGAGGCATCAGGCGTCTCACGGGCGGGCCTAGAGGATCTTCGAGAGGAACGCCTTGATGCGGGCGTTGTCCGTCTCGCGGAAGATGTAGTCGGGCGTTCCCTCGTCCACCACCAGGCCGTTCTCCATGAACACCACCTTGTCGGCGGCGTCGCGGGCCAGGCCCATCTCGTGGGTGACCATGACGATGGTCATGTTGGTCTCGGCGAGCGACTTGATGACGTCGAGCACCTCGTTGACCATCTCGGGGTCGAGCGCGCTCGTCGGCTCGTCGAGCAGCATGATCTTGGGATGCATGTTGAGGGCGCGGGCGATGGCGACGCGCTGCTGCTGGCCGCCGGAGAGCTGGTCGGGGTACTTGTCGAGCTTGGACGCGAGGCCCACGCGCTCCAGGTAGGCCACGGCGGCCTCCTCGGCCTGGGCCTTGGGCACCTTGAGCACCTTCTCCGGCGCGAACGTGACGTTCTCGAGCACCGTCTTGTGGGGGTAGAGGTTGTAGCCCTGGAACACCATGGCCACCTCGCTCGCGAGCTTGCGCGTGTCCACCTTGCGTGCCATGAGGTCCATGCCGTCCACGACGATGGCGCCCGAGTCCGGTCGCTCGAGCGCGTTGATGCAGCGGATGAGGACGCTCTTGCCCGAGCCGGACGGCCCGATGATGACGACCTTCTCACCCTCGTCCACGTCGAGCGAGACGCCCTTGAGCGCCTCGACCTTGCCGAAGTTCTTGCGGATGTCCCGGACGGAGATGAGGGGATCCACGCTGCCACGCTCCTATCTGCTCCTCAACCGATAGCCTCGTGACATGGTAGCGCCGCGGCCGGCGCCGTTGATTTCGCGGGGTAAACAGGACCTCGACGGTTAGCGGACGCCCCCGGCGCGCGCCTCGGCCTCCTCGCGGGCGAGCACCCGCTCCATGGCCGCGATGGCGCAGGCCAGCTGCTCGTCATCCGGCTCGTTGGTGGTGAGGTACTGCATCTGCATGCCTGGCCAGAGGATCACCCTCACCAGCGGGTTGTCCGGATGCGACCCGGCCCACTTCACCGTGATCTCGTAGGAGATGCCGGCGATGACGGGCATGAGCAGGATGCGCACGGCCACCACAAGCGCGAGCTTCGGCGCGCCGTCCGGCACGCCCCAGGCGTCGATGAGCGCATTCACGGGGAAGATGGTGTACACGAAGATGGCGATCACCATCACCATGATGAGGAACGCCGTGCCGCAGCGCACGTGCAGCCGCGGGAAGGAGCGGGCGTTCTCGGGCGTGAGGGGCAGCTCATGCTCGTAGCAGTGGATGGTCTTGTGCTCGGCGCCGTGGTAGGCGAACATGCGCCGGATGTCCTCCATGCGCCCGATGAGCCACAGGTAGAACACGAACACAGCCACGCGCAGAAGGCCGTCGACGACGTTCCAGAGCACAGTGTGCTGGTCGTACTCGCCCACGATGAGGTTGGTGAGGAAGGCGGGGGCCACGATGAACAGCACCACGCCCAGCAGAAGGCCGATGCCCATGGCCACCGCCATCTCGCGCTTGCCGAACGAGTCGGACTCCCCCGCCTCCGCGGCGGGCGCAGGACCCTCTGGGGCGCCCTCGACCACCTCGAGCGTGCGCTGCGCGCCCAGCGCGTCGACGGCCTCCTCGGGCCGCCCGAAGTCGCGCCGCCAGGAGAACCGGCCGCCTTCGCCGTCGGACGCCTCCCGCGAGGCGCCATCGCCGGCTGCGGAGGGAGGGTCTGCGGGCGACGCCGCAGGCGCGGAAGCGGAACGAGCGCGCTCGGCAGATGCGACGTCGGCCACCACCTCAGCCTCGGCGTGGTCCTCGGCCGCCAGGGCCTCCTCGGCCGCGCGCGCAGAGCCTTCCTCGTCGCCGAAGGCGTGGAGCGCCGCTATCTCGAGGGCCTTGTAGCCGAGCAGGAGCGATTCCACGAGGGCGCGGCAGCCGCGCACGAGCGGCCAGTACATCCAGCCGTTGCGATCGGCGCCGCTCGCCAGGTCGTGCTCCTCCACGTAGATGCCGCCATCAGGCTCGCGCACGGCCACGGCCCAGTTGTAGCGGCCGCGCATCATGATGCCCTCGATGAGGGCCTGGCCGCCGACGTGGGTCTTGCGCGCGCCGTCCTCTGCGAACGCGCGCGCGAGGTCGCCTTCCTTTCCCATGGGCCCGCCCGCTAGCCGCGCGTCACGCGGGGATAGGGGTTTCCGCAGGTCATCTTGCCCTCAGGGCAGGCACCGTGGACGCAGGGAGCGCCGGCGTCCACGAAGATGAAGGGCGCGGTGGGGCGCGCCAGCTCCAGCATGCGGTGCGCCAGCTCGCGGATCTCCCACTGGGCACGGTTGCAGCAGCGCAGCTCGAAGAAGTGCAGCAGCTCGCGCACGTTCATGGTGACGACGATCTTCGTCTCGGCGGCGTTGGGCAAAAGGTAGCGCGCGTCCTCGGCAGGGATGCCGGCCTCGAGCAGGCGCTCATAGGCGGCGATGGCGGCCTCGATGGCCTCGTCGAACACGCGGCTGGCCTCGGGATCGTCGGCCACCGAGCCGGGCTTGACCGTCTCCAGGCCGTCGGTGAACTTCACGTAGCGCTGGGACTGCTGGTTGAAGCTGGCGATGCGGTGGCGCACGAGCTGATGGGTGAGCGCGCGCGAGACGCCGTCGATGGCGAAGGTGTAGCTCGCATGCTCGAGGGTGGAGAAGTGCCCCGACCCCATGATGGTCGTGAGCACGCTCTCCACGCGCTCGGGGGGCATGGTCTCCATGAGCTCGGCCGCGCCGACGGGCGCGTAGCACAGGCGCGCCGCCGTGGCGATGGCGCGCTCGGGATCGGGGGTGTGGTAGAGAAGCTCGACGTGCATGGGGTTCCTTTCGAGAGGGGCCGCGCAGGCGGCCGTTCGTCCTCCGAAAGTATATCGGGCGCACGCCGCGGCGACGGAGCCGCGCGGGCAAGCCGCCGAAAAAACACGGCGGGGTGCCCCCACGCGAGGGCGCCCCGCCGCGCAGGCGATTGGGGGGGCTTAAAGGCGGACGCGCTCGAACATCTCGCGGCCGACGCCGCAGATGGGGCAGGCGTAGTCCTCGGGCAGCCCGTCGGGGTAGCCCTCCTCGATGTAGCCGCACACGGTGCACTGCCAGCCCCAGCGCTCGGCCGCGGGCTCGGCGGGGGCCGCCTCGGCAGGCGCGGCGTCGCCCTGGTAGGACGAGGCCTTGGGAGGCGTCTTGCCACGCAGCACGGTGTGGTAGTAGGCATACGTCATGGGCTCGGCGTCCGCCAGGCACGCAGCCTCCTCCACCTCGCCGACGAACAGCAGGTGCGTGCCCACGTCAACCACCTGCTCTACGCGCACGGAGAACCGCGCCACGCCCTGGGAGGTGACGTAGGGAATCTCCGCCGCATCCAGCTCATGCGCGCAGGTGGCGAACTTGTCGAACTCACGGCTCGAGCGGAACCCGAAGGCGCCGACGAGGTCCATCGTCGCCCCCTGCCCGAGCACCGTGGCGGCAAAGCGGCCCGTCTCCCGGACGGCCTGGGCGGTGGCGTTCTCCTTGTTCAGGGCCACCGAGACCCGTGGCGGCGCGGCGGTCACCTGCTGGAACGTGTTGGCCACGCACCCCACCTTGCGCTCGCCTTCCCGCGAGGTGATGAGGTAGAGCCCGTAGCTCAGGGCGTTGAACGCCGACTTGTCTATCATGGAAGCCCCTTTCGTCGTCCGGCCGCGCGGGGGATCCGTCGCCGCCCGCCAGGAAGCAGGGTACCACGGCGGGCGGGTCGAGGAGATGCCGCGCGAGCCATCGAGCGGAAAAGGCGTCGCCGTTTCGTTTCCCGCGCGCAACCCGCCCGGCGGCGCGCCGCTCTTCCCCGGGCGTGCCGCCCGCCGAATGCGTCAAAAAGGTAACGGCTGGCCGTCATGATGCGGCGAGGGCGGCCGTCATAATTACACTGTGAGTAAAGTTCTACGAGCCGATGCGCGGTTGCCCCAGGTGACGCGCATGGCGCCCTTCGCGAGGAGCAATCGCTGTTGGGCACCATCACGGGAAAGGATTGTGATGACGATGACAGCGACGCTGGCCGACAAGCTCGCCCCCTACGGGATTGACTACGTGGATGCCATGGAGCGCTTCGAGGGCAACGAGGCCCTCTTCGAGCGCCTGGCGCTCAAGTACCTGGGCGACACCCACTTCGCCGGGCTCGTGGCCGCCCTTGAGGTGAAGGACTTCGACGACGCCTACAACCAGGCCCACAGCCTGAAGGGCGTCGCCGGCAACCTCTCCCTGCGCACCCTCTACGAGGCCGCCACCTACGAGTCCGACGCCCTGCACGCCGGCGAGTACGAGGCCGCCGAAAAGCACCTCCCCCAGGTGGAGGAGGCCCACAAGAAGGCCGTCGAGGGCCTCGAGGCCCTGCGGGACGGGACGCTG
Organism: uncultured bacterium; assembly: GCA_947649215.1. Taxonomy (GTDB): domain Bacteria; phylum Actinomycetota; class Coriobacteriia; order Coriobacteriales; family Eggerthellaceae; genus Enterorhabdus. The sequence goes on from CANSQW010000032.1 coordinate 6,362, forward strand.
TAGGGCCCGAAAATAAGAAGAGGGACGGCCAAACGAGAATTGACCCAAAAAGTGGGGCCGGAAACAGGAGTTTCCGGCCTCACTTGTTTTAGGGGATGAGATCGTGCAGCACTCGACGAAAGCCAGGCCTTCCGTCAGTATTTCCACTCCTTCAGCAGACGGGTCTTCTCGTCAATGTCGGTTATGCCCGTCATGTCCGCGTAAGCGATGTCCTCCGGATAGTTCTCGATGTGACCCCTGAAGTCAACCAGTACCTGTTCGGCACCGTAAAGCTGGTTGTCGAGCCGAATGCCCTCAGTGGCTAGCCAGCCGAAGACGTCAAGAACCGCTTGTCGATGTTGCTTTCCTTCGATGATGCCGATGGAGTACACATCCCAAGGAGCGCCTTCCTCGAAGAAGTGAATGGTAATAGGAACACCCTGGTTGATCTCCGTCACCGCCTGGAAGGTAAGGCCCAAGCCAATAGCGGCCTCCCCTTGCACGAGGGCGTTCACCGGCCCCGAACCCGAAGACGTGAACTGGTATACGTTCTCAGCCAGTGCGTCGAAGTACGCGAAGGCCTCCTCCTCGCCATAGGCGTTCACCAGGCTCTTGAGGAAGTTGTAGCCCGTGCCGGAGGTCTTCGGGTTTGCCATGCACACAAGCCCCTTGTAGCGAGGGTCAAGTAGGTCCTCGTAGCTCTGAGGAACCGGTAGCCCCTTGCTCGTCAGCAGGCTCTCGTTGATGGCGACACAGGCGCTCTCCCGGGTAAACGGCACCGATTTACGCGAATCGTCCACGAGATCCTCGGCATAGATGCTCATATCGAATCCATCGAGAGACGCCATGGCCCCGGACACCTGACGCATATATCCTCCCTCCAAGGCAAAGACGATATCAGCCTCCGACTCGGAGCCTTCAGTGCGGATCTTGGCCGCGTTGTTGCCAGTAGGGAGATAGTGGAGGCGAATGTCATACTGAGGAAACTCCTCGTGCAGGGCGCCAATCATAGCCTCGTTTCTCATACCCTCGGCACTTGAGTAGATGACTACGGTGTTCTCATTCGAAGACGAGCATCCGGCGAGGGACAGCACGAGGAACGCCGACGTAAGGACACTCGCCAACAGCCTCCTCGCCAGGCGACGACTACCTTTCATTGACCGTTCAATCCGCATGAGACACATGTCCTCCTTGATCGCAAAGATCCTCATGCATGCAGCCTACACGTTCGTGAAGTAGTCCACGGCCACCTCGCCCTGCTTGCCCTCGAGGCCGCGGGCCTCCTCGGCCTTGTCCTCCACCTCGAGGGACTCAGCCTTCTTCACGGCCAGCAGGAAGGCGAAGGCGATGGCGCACACGCCGGCCACGAGCTTGCCCACCAGGACGGGCACGATGAGCGAGGGCTGGAAGTTCGCCGTGAACGACAGGTGGTCGCCGAAGAGGAACGCGCAGCACACCGCGAAGGCCATGACGATCACCTTGTCCTTGGCCTTGAGGTCCTTGATCATGGCCAGCGCCGCCAGCACGTTGGCAGAGGCGGCCAGAAGGCCCGTCGTCGCGTCCGAGCTCAGACCGAACACGCCGCCGATCTTCGCCAGGGGCTTGGCCAGGTAGCGCTTGATGAGGTAGACCATAGGGAACGCGCCGCAGAGCATCATGCCGATGGCGCCCGACACCTCAAGCGCACGGAAGATGTCGGCCTCGTCGGCGATGATGGGGTCGAAGCCGAAGCCGCCGAGCGTCATGGTGAAGATGCCCGTGAAGTACTCGATGACCACCAGAACGAACACGATCTTGAGCGCGCTCTCCATGACGCGGCCGAACACGATGAAGCCCTTGATCATGGCGTCGGGCTTGAACTTGAGGCCCGCGGCCAGCAGCACGCAGATGATGATGAGCGGCACGAGGTTGAGCCCGATGGTGCCGAACTCGAGCGCCAGCATATAGGTGGCCTCGGCGTTGGTGGACACCGTCTCGCGCACCACCGGGTGGGCGAGCGCGATGATGACGCTAGCCACGAGCACGCCGATGGGGATGGCGAGCAGGCCGCTCATCACGCCGAGCGCCAGGTACTTGCGGTCACGCTTCTCGAGCATCTTGAGAGCCACCGGGATGGTGAACACAATGGTGGCACCAGCCATATAGCCGGTCATCATGGCCATGATCCAGCTCTCGCGCGTCTGCGCCAGGGCGTCAGCCAGCTGATAGCCGCCCATGTCCACAGCGATGAACGTAGTGGCCGCCATGGCCGGGTCAGCGCCTAGGAGACCATAAGCCGGCCCGAACACCGTGCTCACGAACGCCGTGAGGTAGGGCGCGGCGGCCATGATACCGGCAACCGGCAGGAAGATGGGGCCGATGGAGTCGATGCCGGCGACGAACTGCTGACCGAGCTCGCTCTCCGGCCTCACGACCGAGGCGATGCAGCCAACAAGGGCGCACACCATGATGATGTAGACGACGATAGTTCCTATGAGTTCCATTCCTTCTCCTTTTATCTAATCGCGCTGCGCGCCTTACGCAGCACGGTACAGATCCACGGCCGCACGGCCGAACTTCTTGGCAGCGCGATACCACAGGTAGAGCCACTCCCCCACCGGCTCTCCCGAGTCGTCCTTGTAGAGGGCCCACACGAACCAGTAGTAGGCCGATATGCCGACGTAGGCCAGGCAGTGCCGCGCCTCCTCAGGCGTCGGTTCCCGGCCGAAGTAAAAACGGAAGGCGCGCAGGGCGTCATCGATGTCATAATCGGAGCAGCAGACGAAGGTGCCCAGGTCGCTCGCGTAATCGGACATGGCCGAGTACTCCCAGTCGATGAGGTGCATCTCGTCGCCGCGCACAAGGAAGTTGGGCTCGTAGAAGTCGTTGTGGCACAGGCACGGCTCCACGCCGTCGG
>CANSQW010000033.1 GCA_947649215.1 uncultured bacterium
CGCATCGACCCCTCGGCCACCGCGGCCTTCTCCGCGCTGCGCGACGTGATCCCCGGCGCCGACCCGGCGCGGCCGGCGGCCGGCGGGCTGCACGCCGTCGTCATCGGCGGCGGCACGGGGGCGTCCATGTCCATCCGCACGCTGCTCTCGCTCGGCGCCCAGACGAGCGCCGTGGTGGCCATGGCCGACGACGGCGGGTCCACGGGCATCCTGCGCGACGAGGCGGACGTCACGCCGCCCGGCGACATCCGCAAGTGCATCGCCGCCTTCGCGCGCGACCCCTCCGACCCGCTCGTGCGCGTGTTCAAGTACCGCTTCGCCGTGGCGCGCGACCATGCGCTCGGCAACCTGCTCCTGGCCGGGCTCGAGGACGCCTGTGGGTCGTTCCCGGAGGCCATCGCCATCTGCGAGCGGCTCGTGGACGCCCAGGGACACGTCTACCCCTCCACCCTCGACCATGTCACGCTGGCGGCGCGCACCCGCGACGGCCGCTTCCTCGACGGCCAGGCCATGGCCTGCCACTCCAAGACGGCGCTCGACTGGGTGGAGCTGCGCGGCGAGCACGGCGTGGTGCGGCCCTACGCCCCGGCGCTCGAGGCCATCCGCCAGGCCGACCTCGTGGTGCTCGGCCCCGGCTCGCTGTTCACCTCCATCATCCCGAACCTGCTCGTGCCGGGGGTGGTGGACGCCATCCGCGCCTCGCGCGGGCGCGTGCTGTTCGTGTGCTCGCTCGCCGACGTGCAGGGGGAGACGTGGGGGCTCACGGCCCGCGAGCACCTGGAGGCCCTGCTCGACCACGGCATGGCCGGGCTCATCGACTACATGCTCGTCCACGCGCCCGAGCCCCTGCGGGCCGACAACCTGGCCGATGCCCGCGTCTCGCGCGCCATCGGGGCCGACGCCGGCCTCGGGGCGCTCGATGACCGCTGCCTGGCCGCCGGCGTCCGCCCCGTGTCCATCACCTACGCCGACCTCGTGGCCATCCAGGCCGCGGGCCCGGTGGTTCTCGCCCGCGACCTTGCCGACCCGGAGCGTCCCACCTGGCATGCGCCGGCCGCCCTGCGCGAGGCCTTCGGCGACGTCATCAAGATGGCGGGCGCGCGCCGGCGCTGACGCCGCGCCCGGTCCTGTCCGAGCCGAAAGGGAAGGCAAGCCATGTCGTTCACCTCGGAGGTCAAAGACGAGCTGGCCCACGTGCCGCCCGAGTGCTCCCACTGCGAGAAGGCCACCTTGGCGGCCCTCGTGCGCATCGAGGGCACGCTGTTCGTGAGCGGGCCGGGCCACTACCGCATGGAGGTGGCCACCGACACGCCGAGCGTGGCGCGCCTGGTCATCCGCCTGCTCCACACCCTCTACCGGTTAAAGACCGAGCTGACGGTGCGGCGCAGCGTGCTCCACAAGACGCCGAACTACCTCATCGAGGTGCCGTCCCAGGCGGGCTTGGCCGACGCCCTGCGCGACATGGGCGTGCTCTCGGCCGACGGCGGCCTGGAGATGGGCGTGAGCCCCGAACTCGTGCAGAAGAAGTGCTGCGCGGCGGCCTACCTGCGCGGCGCCTTCCTCGGCAGCGGGTTCCTCTCCAGCCCCAAGAGCGACTTCCACTTCGAGGTCACCGTGGAGTCCGAGGCCCTGGCCGAGGGCATCGTCGAGCTGCTCGCGCGCTCGGGCATCGCCGCGCGCGTCATGCAGCGGCGCAGCTCGCACATGGTCTACCTCAAGAGCGGCAACGCCATCCTCGAGTTCCTCGCCTTCGCCGGCGCCCACCAGGCGGCTTTGCTCATGGAGCAGGAGCGCGTGGTGAAGAGCGTGCGCAACGACGTGAACCGCCAGATCAACGCCGAGGTGGCCAACCAGAACAAGGCGGCCTCGGCGGCGGTGGACCAGATCTTCGCCATCCGCCAGGTGGTGGAGCGCCACGGCATGGAGAACCTGCCGCCGGCGCTTCAGGAGTTCATCAAGCTGCGCGTCACCTACCCGGACGCCTCGCTCAAGGAGCTGGGGGAGCGCGCCAACCCGCCGCTGTCGAAGTCGGCGGTCTACCACCGCGTCCGGCGCATCGAGCAGCTGGCCCGCGAGGCCGCCGAGTAGGGGAGGGCGCTCTCGCGCCCCGCCCGTCCGGACCCGCGCCCGTCCTCTCCAGCGCGCCCCGCCCGCCCTGCCCGTCACCGGCTCTCCACATGCCTTTCCCCACGTCAATCGGCACCACGCGCCCGGGCGTCCGCCCCTCGTCCGCCCGCGCGCCATTTCTCCCCCCGCGCGAGCCGCGATATGGCACAATAGACGGCGTTACGCATAGCGCCTGTATCTTTCGAAAGGGGATACCATGACTATCAAGGTTGGCATCAACGGCTTCGGCCGCATCGGCCGTCTGGCGTACCGCGCCATGGCCAACGATCCCGCGATCGACGTGGTCGCCGTCAACGACCTGGGCGACATTCCCACCATGGCCCACCTCCTGAAGTACGACTCCGTCCACGGCCGCGCCTTCGAGACCGTCGAGGTCACCGAGGACGGCTTCATCGCCGACGGCCACGCCGTCAAGGTGCTCTCCGAGAAGGATCCCGCCAACCTGCCCTGGGGCGAGCTCGGCGTGGACGTGGTGGTCGAGTCCACCGGCTTCTTCACCGACGCCAACAAGGCCCATGCCCACATCGACGCCGGCGCCAAGAAGGTCATCATCTCCGCGCCCGCCAAGAACGAGGACATCACCATCGTCATGGGCGTCAACGACGACCAGTACGACCCGGCCCAGCACCACATCATCTCCAACGCGTCGTGCACCACCAACTGCCTGGCGCCCTTCGCCAAGGTGCTGCTCGACAACTTCGGCATCCGCCGCGGCTACATGAACACCATCCACTCCTACACCAACGACCAGAAGATCCTCGACTTGCCCCACAAGGACCTGCGCCGCGCCCGCGCCGCCGCCATGTCGATGATCCCCACCACCACCGGCGCCGCCCGCGCGGTCTCGCTCGTGCTTCCCGAGCTCAAGGGCAAGCTCGACGGCTTCGCCACCCGCGTCCCCACCCCCGACGGCTCGATGGTCGACCTGACGGTGGAGCTTGAGCGCGACGTCACCGCCGAGGAGATCAACGCCGCCATGAAGGCTGCGGCCGAGGGCCCGCTCAAGGGCATCCTCGAGTACACCGAGGATCCCATCGTCTCCATCGACATCGTGGACGACCCCGCCTCCTCCATCTTCGACTCCAAGCTCACCATGGTCATGGGCGGCGAGGGCAACTTCGTCAAGTGCGTGTCTTGGTATGACAACGAGTGGGGCTACTCCAACCGCGTGAAGGACCTCGTAAAGATCCTGCTGCCGTAGAATCTTTACCTCGACGCTGCGGGTCCGACAGGCACCTGTCGAACCCTCGCTGACTTCCTTGGGCGAACCAGTGCTATAAGTATTGAAAAGAAAACCCGGTTGCCTGCTGTGAACCGGGTTTTTCCTTTGAAAGGAACGACATGGCCGATATCAAGACCGTCGACGACGCCGACTTCGGCGGCAAGCGCGTGCTCGTGCGCGTCGACTTCAACGCGCCGGTGGACGACGCGGGCACCGTGACCGACGACACGCGCCTGCGCGCGGCGCTGCCCACCATCGAGAAGCTCGTCGCCGACGGCGCCAAGGTGATCCTTACGAGCCACCGCGGCCGCCCGGCGGGGGAGGGCTTCGAGGAGGCCTTCAGCCTGGGTCCCATCGCCCGCCGCCTGCAGGAGCTGCTCGGCCGCGACATCGTGCTCACCCGCGACCTCGTCGGCCCTGAGGTGGCCGAGGTCGTGGACGCCATGGCCGACGGCGACATCGTCCTGCTCGAGAACATCCGCTTCGACAAGCGCGAGAAGAAGAACGACCCCGCCTTCGCCCGCGCCCTGGCCGACCTGGCCGACGCCTACGTCAACGACGCCTTCGGCACCGCGCACCGCGCCCATGCCTCCACCGCCGGCGTGGCAGCCCTGCTGCCGGCCTACGCGGGCTACCTCATGGAGCGCGAGGTGGCCACCCTCACCGGCATGCTCGACGAGCCCAAGCGCCCCTTCGTCGCCATCCTCGGCGGCTCGAAGGTCTCCGACAAGATCAAGGTGATCGACGCCCTGCTGGACAAGGCCGACACCCTCATCATCGGCGGCGGCATGTGCTTCACCTTCCTGCTGGCCCAGGGCAAGGCCGTGGGCGCCTCCCTCAAGGAAGAGGACTGGGTGGAGCGCGCGGCGGCCATGATCGAGAAGGCCCGCGAGCGCGGTGTGACCCTGCTGCTGCCCACCGACGTGGTGGCCGCCGACGCCTTCTCCAACGACGCCCGCACCGCCATCGTGTCTGTGGACGAGATACCGGCCGATATGATGGGCCTCGACATCGGCCCCGAGACTGCGGCTGCCTACGCCCAGGCCATCGGCGAGGCCGCCAGCGTGTTCTGGAACGGCCCCATGGGCGTCTTCGAGATGCCCTCCTTCGAGGCCGGCACGCGCACCGTGGCCGAGGCCGTGGCGGCCAACGAGGCGGCCGACACCATCATCGGCGGCGGCGATTCCGTGGCCGCGGTGAACAAGTTCGACCTGGCCGACGCCATGACCTTCATCTCCACCGGCGGCGGCGCCTCGATGGAGCTCGTGCAGGGCGAGGCCCTGCCGGGCGTCGAGGCCCTGCGCGCCTAGGGCGCCCGCCGCATCTGACCGCTACGACCAAGGAGCCACCCATGACCAACCGCAAGCCCCTCATCGCGGGCAACTGGAAGATGAACAACACCGTCAGCGAGGCGGTGGTCCTCGCCCAGGAGATCTCCAACGGCTACGAGAAGGACTGGACCGAGCTCGTCGACGTGTGCGTCTGCCCGCCCTCCGTCGACCTCAAGGCCGTCCGCGGCGTCTTCCTCTTCGACCGCACGAAGGTGGCCGTGGGCGCCCAGAACGTCTACTACGAGCCCCAGGGCGCCTTCACCGGCGAGATCTCCGTGGCCATGCTCTCTGAGATTGGCTGCGAGTACTGCATCATCGGCCACTCAGAGCGCCGTGAGCTGTTCGGGGAGACGAACGAGGGCGTGAACCTCAAGGCGAAGGCCCTCATCGCCGGCCGCATCAAGCCCATCGTGTGCGTGGGCGAGTCGCTCGCCGTGCGCGACGAGGGCGCCTACCTCGACTACGTGCGCGTCCAGGTGCGTGCCGCCTTCGCCGGCATCGAGGCCTCCGAGGCTGCCGACGCCGTGGTGGCCTACGAGCCCATCTGGGCCATCGGCACCGGACGCACCGCCACGCCCGAGCAGGCCGAGGAGGTGTGCGCCGCCATCCGCGCCACGCTGGCCGAGCTCTTCGGCGCGGAGGTCGCCGAGGGCATGCGCGTGCTCTACGGCGGCTCGATGAACGAGGGGAACGCCGAGCTTCTGCTGGCCATGCCCGACATCGACGGCGGCCTCATCGGCGGCGCGTCGCTCAAGGCGGGTTCGTTCCTCGCCATCGTGAAGGCCGCGCTGTAATGGCCGCGGACGCCGCCTCGGGCCTGCGCAGGCCGGCCTGCCTCATCATCATGGACGGCTTCGGCCTGGCCGAGCCGGGAGCGGGCAACGCCATCTCCCAGGCCGCCACGCCGGTGCTCGACGACCTGTTCGCCCATCGTCCCTGGGTGCGCTTGGAGGCGTCGGGGCATGCCGTGGGCCTGCCGGACGGCCAGATGGGCAACTCGGAGGTGGGGCACCTCAACATCGGCGCGGGGCGCGTGGTGTTCCAGGAGCTCACCCGCATCAACAACGCCTGCGCCGACGGCTCGCTCGCGGCCAACCCGCGCATCCAGGAGGCCTTCGAGGCCGCCAAGGCGCCGGACGCGGCGCTGCACCTCATGGGACTGCTCTCCGACGGCGGCGTCCACTCCTCCCAGGAGCACCTCTACGCGCTTCTGCGCGCGGCCCGCGACGCCGGCGTGCCCACGGTGCGCGTCCACTGCTTCATGGACGGCCGCGACGTGCCGCCGGCGAGCGGGGCGGGCTACGTCCAGCAGCTCCTCGACGTCATCGGCGAGCTGCGCGATGGGGCCGCGGGTGTCTTCGACGCCGCCATCGCCACCATCTCGGGGCGCTACTACGCCATGGACCGCGACAACCGCTGGGAGCGCGTCGCGCAGGCCTATGACACGCTCGTGGACGCGGCCAACCTACGTGAGGCGGGTGCCGTGGCCGTCATGGAGGCCTCCTACGGCCAGGGCGTCACCGACGAGTTCGTGGTGCCCGTGGCCCTCGACGGCCGCGGCATGCGCGATGGGGACGCGGTGGTGTTCTTCAACTTCCGGCCCGACCGCGCCCGGGAGATCACCCGCGCGCTCACCGACCCGGACTTCACCGGCTTTCCCCGCCCGCGCTGGCCGCAGCTGTCGTTTATCTGCCTCACCGAGTACGACCCGGCCATCCCGGCGCCGGTGGCCTTCGCCAAGGAGTTCCCCGAGAACGTCCTGGCCGACGTCATCGCCGACGCGGGCCTGCGCCAGTACCACATCGCCGAGACGGAGAAGTACGCCCACGTGACGTTCTTCCTGAACGGCGGGCGCGAGGAGGAGAAGGCGGGGGAGACGCGTTCCCTCGTCGCGAGCCCCAAGGTGGCCACCTACGACCTCCAGCCCGAGATGAGCGAGCCGGAGGTGGCGCGTCGCCTGGCAGAGGCCATCGCCGCCGATGAGGCCGACGTCTACCTCGTCAACTTCGCCAACTGCGACATGGTGGGCCATACCGGCTCCATCCCCGCCGCCGTGGCCGCGGTGGAGGCCGTGGACGCCGGCGTGGGGGTCGTGCTCGACGCGGTGGCGGCCGCGGGCGGCGTGGCGCTTGTGACGGCCGACCACGGCAACGCCGACAAGATGATCGCCGAGGACGGCACGGCGCACACGGCGCACACCACCGCGCCGGTGCCGCTCATCCTGGTGGACGAGACGGGCGCGGGGCTCGCGCTCTCGGGGGAGGACGGCCGCCTGGCCGACATCGCCCCCACGCTGCTCACGGCGCTCGGCCTGCCGGTGCCGCCGGAGATGACGGGCAAGAGCCTCCTTGCCTGACGGGGCCGCTTTGGCTATAATCAGCTACTTGCGTATTGATGTTCGTCCTGCGAAGAGAAGAGTGAAACCTTGAGTCCGCTGCTTATCATCATGCTTATCCTGCTCGTCGTCTCCGGCGTCGGGCTGGTCGTCTTCATCCTGCTGCACTCCGGCAAGGGCACGGGCATCTCCGATGCCATTGCCAGCTCCATGTACTCCACCCAGACGGGCACGAGCATCGTGGAGAAGAACCTCGACCGCATCACCATCATCCTCGCGGTCGTGTTCATGGTCTCCCTCCTGGTGCTGATGGTGATCTACCCCCACGGCTCCATCTCCGCCTAGGGGCGCGCGACTAAGTTTCGAAAATTTCCGGTTGCATACGCATCGGGTTCTGCTAAACTAATCGTCGCTGTTTGAAGCATGTCAGAGTGGTGGAACGGCAGACACGCTAGCTTGAGGTGCTAGTGCCCATATATCGGGTGTGCGGGTTCAAATCCCGCCTCTGACACCAGCGAAACCCGAAGAGCCCCGTCAGGGGCTCTTTTCATTATCGGGCGGTTGGCAGGCCGCCGGGAGGGAGGGCCGTCCTGTGGCCGTCGAGAGCTCTGCGGGCACGTCTCACGCCCATCGCGTCGAGCGCGTGCTGTGGATCGTGTTCGTGCTCAACCTGGCCGTGGCGGCGGCCAAGTTCTTCTACGGCCTGGCGTCGGGGTCGGCCTCCATGCAGGCCGACGGCATCCACTCGGTGTTCGACTCGGTGGGCAACATCGTGGGGCTCGTGAGCATCGCGCTGGCCGCCCGCCCGGCCGATGCGGGCCACCCCTACGGCCACTCCAAGTTCGAGACCTACGGCTCGCTCGCCATCGGCGCGCTGCTGCTCCTGGCGGCCTTCGAGGTGGGCAGCGGGGCCGTGGGCAAGCTCGTGAGCGGCTCCTACACGGCCGTGGTCACGCCGGCGTCGTTCATCGTCATGGTGGGCACCCTCGTCATCAACCTGTTCGTGACCACCTACGAGCGTCGTGCCGGGCGGCGCCTCAAGAGCGAGATCATCATGGCCGACGCGGCTCACACGCTCTCCGACGTGTTCGTGTCGGTAGGGGTCATCGCGGGCCTGGTGCTCGTGGCGCTCGGGTTCCCGCAGGCTGACCCCCTCATGGCGCTCGTGGTGACCGCGGCCATCCTCGTGTCGGCCTGGGGCGTGTTCCGCACGGCGTTCCGGACGCTCTCGGACACCGCGCAGCTGCCAGAGGCCGACGTGCGCGCCGTGGCCGCCTCCGTGCCCGGCATCCGCGGCGTGCATCGGGTGCGCACGCGCGGCACCGAGGCCGAGGTCTACTGCGACCTGCACATCTGGGTGGATCCCGCCATGAGCGTGCGCGACGCCCACGGGCTCGGCGATGAGGTGGAGGCGGCGGTGAAGGAGCGGTTTCCCGCCGTGCGCGAGGTGCTCGTCCACATCGAGCCCGAGGGGGACGCGGGGGAGGACGAGGATCCGGGGAAATAAAAACAGGCGACCGAAGTCGCCTGCTGGGGTTTCATGGTGGGCGGTACAAGATTTGAACTTGTGACCCCTACCGTGTCAAGGTAGTGCTCTCCCCCTGAGCTAACCGCCCACATTGTGGTGAGCGACGCGTTTCCGCGTCAGCAAGTGAGTATTCTACCAGAACGCCTAGGGGTGGCAAGCCCCAATTTCCGAAAATCTACCAGCGGCCGTGTGGGGAAAATTTCCAAAAACACCCTTGCGCGCCACGGCTACTTCCACTAATATATCTCCTCGCGACGCGGACATGGCTCAGCTGGTAGAGCACCACCTTGCCAAGGTGGGGGTCGCGGGTTCGAATCCCGTTGTCCGCTCCATTGTCATCGAAAGGCCGGCCCGAGCAACGCCCTGGCCGGCCTCTTTCATGACAGATGCCGCATGATGGGGCGACGTGGCCAAGTGGTAAGGCAGAGGCCTGCAAAGCCTTCACCCCCGGTTCG
>CANSQW010000034.1 GCA_947649215.1 uncultured bacterium
CGTTGACCACCATCATGCCGAACAGCACGATGACGATGGGCGCGGCGATGCAGAGCAGCAGCAGCTCGAGGTTGCGTCGGGTCATGGCCTACGCTCCCTCGCCGGCGGGCGGCGTGGCGGCCGGGTCGGCCGTCGGGGCGGCGTCGACTGGGGTGCCGGCGCCGGCCGCGTCCGCAGGATTCGCCGCGGCGTCGGCACCGGGCTCTGCGGCATCGCCGGAGGGGCGGTTGCGCTCCTCGATCTCATCGCGGTAGTCCTGCACGAGCTCCTGGGCGCCTTCCACGCTATCGGCCTTGATGCCGTCGGTGCGCAGGCGATTGGCCAGGCCCGGCTGCAGGTCGTCCACGGACACGTCGGTGACCTCCACCAGCTCGGAGGTGGACAGGCCGAACACGTCGCCCTGAAGCCCCCGGTAGACGGCCACCTTGCCGTCGACGTCGGTCAGGTAGGCCGAGTTGGACGTGAGGAAGTTGAAGATGCCCACGGCGCCGGCCACGATGGCGGCCAGCAGCAGCACCAGCAGGGCGGCGGTCACCTTGGTCTTGCGGGCCACCTTGCGCCGCCGCGCCTCGGCGAAGCCGGTGACGTCGGCCACCACCACGGTGACGTTGTCGTAGCCGCCGTGGGCGATGGCCTCGTTCACGAGCAGCGCGGCGCAGCGCTGCGGATCGGAGGTGCGGGCCATGAGGGACTCGATCTCGTCGTCTTCCACCATGCCCGACAGGCCGTCGGAGCACAGGAGCAGGCGGTCGCCCGTCTCCACGTTGATCTCGAAGAGGTCGGGGGTGGTGCGCGGATCGCTGCCCAGGGCGCGGGTGATGACCGAGCGCTGAGGGTGGACGCGCGCCTCCTCCGGGGTGATCTTGCCGGCCTCGATGAGGTCGGTCATGAGGGAGTGATCACGGGTGAGCTGCTGGAGGCGGCCCTTGTGCAGCAGGTAGGCGCGCGAGTCGCCCACCTGGGCGATGACCAGGCGCTCGTTCTCGAGCATGGCCGCGGTGCAGGTGGTGCCCATGCCCTCGCGCCCCACGCCCTCGCGGGCGGCGCGGACGATGGCCAGGTTGGCCTCCTCCACCGCGCGGCCCAGGGCCTCGGCGTCGGGGTGGCGCGGCGCGCGCTCGGCGATGACGTCCACCGCTATCTCGGAGGCCACCTCGCCGGCGGCATGGCCGCCCATGCCGTCGCACACCACGTACAGCGGCGGCGCCACGACGAGCGAGTCCTCGTTGTGCTCGCGCACGCAGCCGACGTCGGTGCGGCTGCCGAAGGTGGAGCTCGCCTTCTTGAAGCTGCGGGCCGCCATTACAGGTACCTCACGCGGATGGCCACGTCGCCGATGGTCACCACGTCCTTGTTGCGCAGGGCCGTGGGCTCGGCCACGAGGCGGCCGTTGACGTAGGTGCCGTTGGTGGAGCCCAGGTCCTCGACGAAGAGGTTCTGCCCCATCAGCTGGAAGCGCGCGTGGCGGCCAGACACGAACCCGGCGCCGATCACGATGTCAGCTCCTGGCGAGCGGCCCACGATGACAGGGCCGTGCACGGCGATGGACACGCCGCGCAGCTCCTTGGGCCCCTTCTCGACGGAGAGGTTCCAGGTGTGCTCCTTCTTGCGCTGGCCGCGCACCAGGCCGATGCCCGTGCGCATGATGGCGAACAGAAAGAGGTAGAGCAGCGCGACGAAGAGCAGGCGCGCTATAAGCAGAACGACGTCGATCACTGGGTTGTCCTTTTTCGCTGTGTTTCCAAGTGCTTCCGGTCGGCTAGATCAGCTGGAACTCGACGCTCGTGGTGCCCAAGGTCAGGCGGTCGGCGTCCTGGAGGGGGGTCGATTTTATCTGGCGCCCGTTGACGAAGGTGCCGTTGGTGGAGCCCAGGTCGGAGATGACCCACGCGCCCGTGGCCTCGCGGCGGATCTCGGCGTGCTGGCGCGAGACGTTGATGTCGGGGATGACGATGTCGTTGCGCGACTCGCGGCCGATGATCATGACGCGCCCGTCCAACGGGAAGGCGCGGTCGTTGGTGATGTCGTAGAGGTAGGCCTGCTGCTGGGGCTGGCCGGCTGCGCCGCCGGCGGGGTCGAAGACCATGGTCTGGGGCGCTTCGCCGTAGCCGTCGGCCGGGTTGTCGTAGAAGCCGTCCTCGCCCTGGGCCTGGCCGTACGCGGCGTCACCGGCGTAGGCGTCACGCTCGTCGAAGCCGTAGGGATCGGGGGCGGGCGCCGGGGCGGGCGCGGCACCGGAGGGGCGGTATCCCACGCCGCGGCCGCCTGCGCCGACGGCCAGCCCGTAGCGCTCCATCTCCTCCTGGCGCAGCTGGGCCACGAGCGGCGCGGCCACCATCTCAGCGATGACCTCGAACTTGCCGTGCTTCAGCTCCTCGTCGACGATGAAGCGCACGAGGGGCTGCCCGTCCATGATGAGCCCGTGCTCGCTGGCCTTGGCGGCCAGGTAGGTCTCGGTCTCGCCCGCGAGGGTGGGGTAGTAGCCGAAGAGGCGCTCGTCGTCATCGGCGTTGACCAGCACGGTATAGAGAGTAGGGGCGTACTGCTTGCCCGCGCCGACCATCTTCTCGCGGCGCATCTGCTTCTCGGCCTTCTTGGCTATCTGGACGGGGGAGAGGGGGGTGCCCGTCATGCGGTCGGCAGCGCCCTCCACGGTGTCCTCCATCTTGCCCTCGACCTTTGAAAAGAAGCCCATGGGTACTCCTCTACTCGTCTGAACATAGTAAGTCTCCATCTTGCCACAAACGCTCAGCAAGACGGTAGTTCTTTACGCAACGAACAAAATGCCGTAACCGGCCCCGCGGCCGTCGGCCCTTGCCTCGGAAAAATGGGCGCGGATTGCAAATTCGGTCGGTTTTGCACTCGCCGGTCGGGCGTTTCTCGCGCCGGGAGGCTCCGACTGGCCCGAAATACGCCCGAGGGGCCCGTTTCGGGGCTAAGGGGAGCAGTTGTAGGGTGCAAAACCGACCGAATTTGCAGCCAGGGCGCCAAAGCCGAAGGCCGCCCCGGCGTCAGGGCGGAGGTGGTAGCGGCTGACCAGGGGCTATGGGCGCATCCTAACCGTTTTGTCTAGGTGGGGAGCCTAGGCGAAACTATCATCCTCCTCGTATTAAATGGTCGCTTTCTCCTGATGGAAAACCGCTCCGTTCGCCGTACGTTGTCGGCAGCGCGAAGCGGGCGCCTCGGCGCTGCCCCCGGGCATCCCCCACGCCGCCGCCCCTTCGCGTTCTGGCAGGAAAACGGAAAGAGGAGAGGAAAGGAGAGAGGTATGCACAAAGACTTGCCAACCACGTGGGAAGAAGACGGCTACGTCGTCACCCGCACGACGGCATGGTCCGCGCCGGGCTGCCATTCCGGCTGCGGCATCATCTGCTACGTGAACAAGGAGACCGGCAAGCTCGAGAAGGTCGAGGGCGACCCTGAGCATCCCTACAACCAGGGCCACATCTGCCCGCGTTGCGCCGCGCTTCCCGACGTGGTGAACAGCGAGGAGCGTCTGCTCTATCCCATGAAGCGCGACCCGGAGCGCCGCGGCGACCCGGACGCGTGGGAGCGCATCTCCTGGGACGAGGCGCTCGACCTCGTCTACAACACCATGACCGAGCTGGGCGAGAAGTACGGCAAGCACACGCTTCAGACGTTCTGCGGCACGGGCCGCGACATTCTGTGGCAGTCGCAGCGCCTGGCCTACTCGATGGGCACCCCGCACGTCGAGAGCTACTCCTCGGGCCTGGCCTGCTGGATGCCGCGCCTCATGTCCTACAACGTGAGCACCGGCGGCTACATGATGCCCGACTGCTCCGAGTGCCATGAGGATCGCTACGACAACCCCGAGTACAAGGACCCGGAGGTCATCGTGGTGTGGGGCAACAACTGCGTGGCCTCCAACTCCGACGGCTTCTTCGGCCAGTGGGTGGTGGAGGTGGTCAAGCGCGGCGCCAAGATGATCGTGGTCGACCCGCGTCTGACCTGGATGGCCGCCCGCGCCGACCTGTGGATCC
Organism: uncultured bacterium; assembly: GCA_947649215.1. Lineage (GTDB taxonomy): Bacteria > Actinomycetota > Coriobacteriia > Coriobacteriales > Eggerthellaceae > Enterorhabdus. The sequence goes on from CANSQW010000034.1 coordinate 4,002, forward strand.
AGCCCCGTCCCGCCGTTGACTCCGCCGTGGCCATGGCCATGCTCAAGGTGGTCATCGAGGAGGACCTCTACGACCATGACTTCGTCGACCGCTGGACCTATGGCTTCGACGCCCTGGTGGAGCGCTCCCGCGAGTACGACTTCGACGAGCTGTGCGAGCGCGCCTGGGTCGATCCGGAGAAGATCCGCAAGGCCGCCCGCATGATCGCCGCCGGCAACCACACCGCCGTGCAGCTGGGCCTGGCCGTCGACATGCAGCGCAACGGCATCGGCGCTGTGCGCTCCATCATCGCCATGCTCGCCATCTGCGGCGACATCGACCAGCCGGGCGGACAGATCTTCACGCCCGAGCCGTATGACTTCCACTACTTCAGCTGGGGCTTCAAGGAGCTCCCGGAGGACGTGCAGAAGATGGTCGTCGGCTACGACGAGTATCCCTTCATCCGCATGGGCATGGTGCTCGACCAGCCCGACCTGGCCGTCGTTCAGGCCGAGACCGAGGAGCCCTACGGCTTCACCGGCGCCATCATGATGGGCACCAACCCGCTGTGCTGCATGAGCAACGCCGACCTGAACCGCGTCTACCCCGTCCTGCAGAAGCTGAAGTTCATCTGCGTCTGCGACTGGCGCATCACCCCCACCATCCAGACGCTGGCCGACGTGGCGCTGCCCGTGGCCATGTGCGTGGAGAAGACGGGCATGATCGCCAAGCGCACCGGCGCCTGCGCGATGTCGCCCATCGCCGGCCTGGACATCCAGGGTGAGCCCAAGTCCGACGCCGAGATCACGCTGCTGCTCGGCAAGCGCTTCAACCCCGAGATGTTCCCGTGGGACACCGTCGAGGAAATCTACGACTTCCTGGTGAAGGACTCCGGCTGGTCGTGGCAGGACATCCGCAACATGAACTGGGCGTGGCCCGGCCAGGAGTACCGCCGCTACGAGAAGGGCCTGCTGCGCGCCGACGGGCAGCCCGGCTTCAACACCTCCACCGGCCGCATCGAGCTGTACTCCCCGTTCGCGGAGAGCATCGGCGAGAACGTGCTTCCCTACTACGACGAGCCCTACTACGGCCCCTACACCACGCCGGAGCTCTACAAGGAGTACCCCGTGATCACCATGACGGGCTCCCGCAACATCCAGTTCTTCCACAGCGAGCATCGCGACGTGAAGAAGCTGCGCGAGATCCAGCCTGATCCGCTGGTGGAGATCAACGACGTGTGGGCCAAGGAGCAGGGCTTCGAGGACGGCGACTGGCTGTGGGTCGAGGACAAGATCGGCCGCATCAAGCACCGCGCCAAGTGCACGCCCATCGTCAAGTACGGCATGGCCAACGTCAACTCGGGCTGGTGGTTCCCCGAGACCGATCCGCATGAGGATCCGATGTACGGCTGCTGGGACGTGAACCCCAACGTCCTGAGCGAGCTCGGCCAGCAGGGCCCGACCGGCTTCGGCGCCGACGTCAAGGCCCTTCTCTGCAAGATCTACAAGTGCGACGAGGAGGATGCAAATGTCAAAGCAAGCACTGCTCATTGATTATGAGTTCTGCTCCAACTGCCACACCTGCGAGGTCGAGTGCAAGATGGAGCATGGTTTCCCCGAGGGAACCGCCAACGGCATCAAGGTGTTCGAGGTCGGCCCGTGGCAGATCGAGGGCGACCGCTGGCAGCTGACCTACATGCCGGTGCCCACCGACATGTGCGACCTGTGCGCCGACCGCACGGCCAAGGGCAAGCTCCCCGCCTGCGTGCACAGCTGCTACACCGGCTGCATGAAGTACGGCACCGTGGAGGAGCTCTCCGCCGAGCTCGAGCGCAAGAGCCGCCAGGTGCTGATCGTTCCTCTGCAGGAGGACTAAGGGCACGGGCGCGCGTCGCGTCGGCTGCCGCTGGCCCGGCACGGCGCGCGCCTGCGCGCGAACATCGTCATCTCAAAACGAAAGGGGGATGAAATGGGTGCTGAATCCGAAAAGAAGGGGATTCACTACGCGTGGTTCATTCTCGTGGCCTGCTGCTTCATGTTCGCGGGCTCGATGGCGCTCATCAACTCCATCATCAGCGTCTACGTCCTGCCGGTGACCGAGGCCCTGGGCTGCAAGCGCGGCGACTTCACGTTCATGCTGACCACCCAGGCTATCTCGATCGTGCTCACGATGCCGCTGTGGGGCAACATCTTCAACAATGAGAAGATCAACATCAACCTGGCGCTCTCGCTCGGCGCGCTGTGCATGATCGCCTGCCCGCTGCTGTGCTCGTTCGCCACCGACCTCATCATGTTCTACGTGGCCGGCTTCATCGGCGGCGTGGGCATCGCGGCCTGCTTCACCATGGCGACGCCGGTGCTCTGCGGCAACTGGTTCGCCAAGAAGTACCGGGGTAAGATGATCGGCATCGCGTCCGCCTTCGCCGGTGTGTCCACCATCTTCTGGGCTCCGCTGTTCCGCTGGATCATCGCGGAGAACGGCTGGCAGACCTCCTACCTCATCAACGCCATCCTCATGGCTGTGCTCATCCTTCCCTGGACGCTCTTCGTCATCAAGCGCAAGCCGTCTGACAAGGGCCTCCAGCCGTTCGGCTACGATCCGAACGAGAAGGACGCGACCGAGTCCAAGCAGAGCTTCGGCGTGAAGGCGGCCGACGCCCTCAAGACCCCGGCGTTCTGGATCATCATCGCCGGCGTCATGCTCACCGCCCTGGGCATGGGCTGGAACAACAGCCAGTCCGGCATCGCCAAGGAGCTGCTGACGGGCACGCCCGAGGAGGCCAACGCCGCCGTCATCGGCGCGACCATGGTATCTGCGGCTGCGCTCGGCAACCTGCTCTCCAAGCTGAGCATGGGCGCGATGATCGACAAGTTCAACCTCAACGTCACCTTCATTGCCTTCCAGGTGGTGTGGCTGCTCGCGTTCGTCATGTGGTACTTCTTCGGCACCACCTCCGCCGTTCTGGTGGCGGGCGGCTTCTGCCTCGGCTTCAGCAACGCGCCCTCCCGCGTCGGCTGGCCGATGGCCATCCGCAAGATCTTCGGCAACGCCGACTACTCCAAGATCTGGGGCTACATCGCCACCGGCTCCTCCATCATCGGCGGCATCTCGACCTCCCTCATGGGCTGGTGCTATGACTACCTGGGCTCCTACATGCCCACGCTCATCATCGGCATGGTCGTCGTGGTGCTGATCGCCATCCTGGCGTTCGTGGCCTCCACCTTCGTCGGCAAGTACGAGTGGAAGGACATCGAGCCCACCAAGTAGCAGGGCCTCTCTTCCGCGGGGACGCGCCGCCTGATTGCGCGGCGCGCCCTTGGGCGGGGCTCGCGGGCTGCGCTCGCGGGCCCCGATCGATACCTGAAAGGCATCGAGATGATTACCTTTGCTATGGTCGTCGGCTACCTGGCCGTGACCCTGATCGTCGGCTTGGTGATGAAGCGCCGGGCCGGCAAGGACAAGACGGTGCGGAACTTCTTCGTGGCGAACGGGAAGATGCCGCTGTTCGCGGTGACCACCATGCTCTTCGCGGACCTCATCGCCGCGTCCACCACGACGGGGACGGCGGGCACCGGCTACAGCACCGGGCTGGCCGCGCTCTGGGGCATCTGGAGCTCGAGCTTCGGGTGCATCCTGTTCAGCGTGTGCTTCTGCCGCTTCTTCTTCGAGATCCGCCGCACGGGCGCCATCACCGGGCCCGAGGCGTTCGGGATCCGCTTCAGCCAGAAGATCCGCTACCTCGTGCTCGTCTTCACGCTCATTCCCCTCTTCATCGTGTTCTCGGCGCAGATCACGGCGGCCAGCATGTACCTGGCCAGCATGCTCGGCATCGCTGAGTCGGTTGCGACGGTGGCGGTGCTCTTCCTGTTTCTGGCCATGGCGCTTCTGGGGATCACGGGCATCGCGGAGATGAACAAGGTGCACGCGTTCGTCCTGCTGTTCGGCCTGACGTTCGCCGCCATCGTGTGCCTGAACCACGTGGGCGGCCCCCAGGCGCTCGTCGAGAAGCTGCCCCCCTCGCACCTCGACCTCTTCTCCGTCGGGTTGCCGACGGTGCTCGCGCAGTTCGTGGGCGGCGCGCTCGGGTTCTCCATATCGGTGACCTCCATCAACATCGGCTACTGCGCCAAGGACATCAAGACCGCCGAGCGCAGTCACGTCATCGTCGCCGTCGCCAGCGCGGTCTTCGCGCTCGCGCCGGCCGTCATCGGGCTGTGCGCCGCCGTGTCGCTCGAGGGCATCCGCAACGACAACGCGCTGTTCGCGATGACGAGCTCCATCTCCCCCGAGCTGGCCGGCATCGCCGTCATGGCCGTGTTCGCGGCCATCTTCTCCACGGGCCCGTGGTTTCTGCTTGCCACCTCCAAGCTGGTGGTGCAGGAGCTCTACGTTCCGCTGAGCGCGCGTGCGGGGCACGAGGTGTCCGACCGCTCGGCGCTGCGCATGTCGCGTGTGGTCATCGTGGTGACGCTCGTGCTGGCCGTGCTGGCTAGCGGGACCAACGTGTCGCTGCTCAACTCGCTCATGAGCGCCTCGCAGATCAAGGCCATCGCGGTGGTCCTGCTGCTGTTCGGCATCTACTGGAAGCGCACCTCCAACGCTGCGGGCTTCGTCGGCCTGCTGGTGGGCGGCACTCTGTCCACCGCGTGGTACGTGCTGGGCAGCCCGCTGGGCGTGCAGCCGTTCTGGCCGGGCGTCGTGTCGTCGGTGGCCATCATCGTGGTGGGCAGCCTGCTGGCGAGCCGCAAGCCGGTGTCGGACGACTACACGGCCTACGAGCAGCGCCTGGCCGCCGCGCAGGAGGAGTTCGCCGCGTGCCGGCGCGCCTATGACGCGCAGGCTGCGGGGGCGGCCGAGC
>CANSQW010000035.1 GCA_947649215.1 uncultured bacterium
GCGCGGCCCCGCCCCGCGCCGCGCGGTGCTACGATAGCCTTCGGTATCCCGTACAGGAGGGGCCGCCCGGCGCGGCCGCACAGGAGACGAAGGAGCGAACATGGGTAGGGTTTACAACTTTTCGGCGGGCCCGGCGGTGCTGCCCGAGGACGTGCTGCGTCAGGCTGCGGCCGAGATGCTCGACTATGACGGCACCGGCATGTCCGTCATGGAGATGAGCCATCGCTCCAAGCCCTTCGCGGGCATCATCGAGACGGCCGAGGCCGACCTGCGCGAGCTTCTCTCCATCCCCGAGAACTACCAGGTGCTCTTCCTCCAGGGCGGCGCCACCCAGCAGTTCGCGGCCATCCCCATGAACCTCATGCAGAACAAGGTGGCCGACTACATCGTGTCCGGCTCCTGGTCCAAGAAGGCGTTCAAGGAGGCCAAGCTCTACGGCGACGCCCGCTGCGTGGCCTCGTCTGAGGACGAGAACTTCTCCTACGTGCCCGACGTGGACGCCCTGTCGTTCTCGCCGGACGCCGACTACGTCTACATCTGCCAGAACGAGACCATCTACGGCACCCGCTATCCCAAGCTCCCCGACACCGGCGACATCCCGCTTGTGACCGACGTGAGCTCCATGTTCCTCTCCGAGCCGATGGACGTGTCGAAGTTCGGCATCGTCTACGGCGGCGTGCAGAAGAACATCGGACCGGCCGGCGTGACCATCGTCATCGTCCGCGACGACCTCGTGCGCGAGGACGTGCTGCCCTTCACCCCCTCCATCATGCGCTACACCACCCAGGTGAAGGCCAAGTCGCTCTCCAACACGCCGCCCGCCTACGGCATCTACATCTGCGGCCTCGTGTTCAAGTGGCTCAAGGCCCAGGGCGGCCTGGCGGCCATGAAGGCCCGAAACGAGGAGAAGGCGGCCATCCTCTACGACTACCTCGACCAGTCTCAGCTGTTCAAGGCGACGGCCCGCACGGAGGACCGCTCGCTCATGAACGTGCCGTTCGTCACCGGCTCCGATGAGCTCGACGCGCTGTTCGTGGCCGAGGCCAAGTCCCACGGCATCGAGTCCATCAAGGGCCATCGCTCCGTCGGCGGCATGCGCGCGAGCATCTACAACGCCATGCCGAAGGCCGGCGTGGAGGCGCTTGTCGCCTACATGGCCGAGTTCGAGAAGGCCCACGCGTAGGCCGAGGCCGACAGCGACCAACCGAGGGAGGGGCGGGCGCCGCAAGGCGTGCCGCCCCTCCTGTTTTCCGGCAAGGCCGGGCGCTCCGGCGTGTCAGGCGCGCCGGAGCGGTTTCTGGCCATTTTCACCACGGTTTACGCAGGCGCGCCCAGGCCTTCGCGCGATTGTTTTCCGAGAGAAACTTCTGACCTGGGGAAAGGTGGGCGGATGGGGAGCGTAGGCCGCTGAGAAGAGGCTCCGGTAGCGTAAACCATGGTGAAAATGGCCAGAAATCGCTCTCGGGGGGGGGTGAGACGGGCCATCTGCCCGCCCGTCCGCGCCAGCGAAAAGCGCGCGGCAACCGCTGGGGAGTTTGGCGGGTCGCGCGTGCGGGGACTGGCGTAAAATGGCGAGCCCTGCCCCGTGCAGGAACACCACCCAGAGCAAAGGCGCCTCTTCCCGATGCCGTGTCGTCGCATCGGCGGGGACGCTGCGCCGTCAGCGACGATCCTGAGGAACCCCATGCAGCGCGATAAGATCAAGCCGATTCTGTTCAGCATCATCAAGCACACGCCCAAGGAGGAGATGCGGCGCCAGGTGCCCCGGGACATCCTCTCGGGCATCATGGTGGCCGTGGTGGCGCTGCCGCTGTCCATCGCGCTGGGCATCGCGTCGGGGGTCGGCCCTGAGCAGGGGCTCTACACCGCCATCGTCGCCGGCTTCGTCATTGCGCTGCTCGGGGGCAGCCGCGTGCAGGTGGCCGGCCCCACGGCCGCCTTCGCCGCCATCGTCGCCGGCATCGTGGCATCGGATGGCATGGAGGGGCTGGTGGCGGCCACGCTCATCGCCGGCGTGCTGCTCATGGCCATGGGCTTCCTCAAGCTGGGCGTCATCATCCGCTACGTTCCCTACACCATCACCACCGGCTTCACGGCGGGCATCGCGGTGACGCTCGTCATCGGCCAGCTGCGCGACTTCTTCGGGCTCACCTACCCTGCGGGCATGTCGACCGTCGAGACGGTCGACAAGCTCGAGGCGGCGGCCATGAGCCTGGGCACGGTGAATCCCCAGGCCCTTGCCGTGGGCCTGGTGTGCCTGGTCGTCCTGTTCGGCTGGCCGCGCATCAGCCGCCGCGTCCCCGGCTCGCTCGTCGCGCTCGCCGTGGGCGTGGCGCTTGTGAGCGGGCTCGGCTTGGACGTGAGCACCATCGGCGACCTCTACGTGGTGAGCGGCGGCGTGCCCGAGTTCCACCTGCCGCAGCTGAGCCTGGAGCTGTTCCGCGACCAGCTGGCCAACGGCGTCACCATCGCCATTCTCGCCGCCATCGAGTCGCTGCTCTCGTGCGTGGTGGCCGACTCGATGATCAGCTCGCACCACCGCTGCAACATGGAGCTCGTGGCGCAGGGCGCTGGCAACATCGCCTCGGTGCTGTTCGGCGGCATCCCCGCGACGGGCGCCATCGCCCGTACCGCGGCCAACGTGAAGAACGGCGGCCGCACGCCCATCGCGGCCATGACCCATGCGGTGGTGCTGCTCGCGGTGCTGGCCTTCCTCATGCCGTATGCCGCCTACATCCCCATGCCCACCATCGCGGCCATCTTGGTTCACGTCGCCTACAACATGTCGGGCTGGCGCAACTTCGCGTATGTGTGCAAGACCGCCTCGCGCGGCGCGGTGGCCACGATGCTCATCACCTTCGCGCTCACCGTCGTCTTCGATCTGGTGGTGGCCATCGGCGTGGGCATGCTCATCACCGTGGTGCTCGTGCTCAAGATGGTGAGCGAGGAGACCGAGGTCAAGGGCTGGCGCTACTACTGCGACGAGAACTCGGAGGTCACCCACTTGCGCGAGCTGCCCAAGAGCGTGCGCGTCTACGAGATCAACGGGCCCTTGTTCTTCGGCATGACCGAGCGCATCGGCGACATCTCGGTGAAGGAGTTCACCAAGTACCTGATCATCCGCATGCGGGGCGTGCCCTCGCTCGACGCGTCGGGCATGAACGCGCTCGAGAACCTCCACGCCTACTGCAGCAAGAACGGGGTGAGCCTCATCATCTCCCACGCCAACGAGCAGCCGATGAAGACCATGCGCCGCGCCGGCTTCGTGGACCTGGTGGGGGAGGACCACTTCCGCGGCAACATCGACGACGCCATCGCGTTCGCCCGTCAGCTGCTCGACGAGGAGGAGCGCGCCGGGAAGCCGGCGGCGCGGGGCTAGCCATCGGGCTCGGGCGGCCGCTGCCGTGAGCGATGGCGGTAGGCTGGCGGGGGCGTCGCCGGCCCTTTTCTGGATTTCTGGCCAATTTCGCCGCGGTTTACGCAGCGCCACCGGCGTGTGGACGGCTTTGTTCTCCTAGAGTAACTTCTGACCTGGGGAAACGAGTTCGGCAGGGAGGGCGGAGGCGGTCGCGGCTACCCGCGCTCGCGTAAACCATAGCGAAATGGGCCAGAAACTCCGGATTTAGCGGCCACCCCGCCGCCTGCGCCTGCCTCCCGGGCGGCTGCTCGCTCGCAGCAAGCGGCCGCGACCGCCGCCCCGCCGCCGGAGCCTCGGAGCACCCTCCAAGTTCCCGGTCGCCGCCGGGGGGCTACTCCGACTCGGTCGCCGTCTGCGCCTCCACGGCGTCGAGCAGCTCCTCGCGCGAGCCGATGCCCATCTTGCGGTAGATGTTGTAGACGTGGGTCTTCACCGTGTGGCTCGAGATGCAGAGCTTGTTCTGGATGTGCTCGACGCCGCGCCCCTTGGCCAGCAGCATGAACACCTCGGTCTCGCGGGCCGAGAGCCCCGCCTTGCGTGCCACCGACTCGCAGCGCGCGTGCCAGTGGCCCTGCTCCGGCTCGCCGGCGTTCGGCTCCTCCGCGGCGCGCCCGCCCTGGCCGGCCAGCGGCGCCACGGCGGCGAACGTGATGAACAGCGCGAGCACCACCACGAGGCCGAGCGCGGCAGCCGAGAGCATGGCGTAGTCCATCACCCCCGATGACGTGGCCAGAAGCCCGATGACGTGCCCGAGCGCGAGCCCCAGGTACAGGCAGGCCTGCGCCGACGCCGTCAGGTGCACGCGCGAGGCGCGATGCCGCTCGGCCAGGGTGAGGGCCAGGTCGATCCCCACGGCCTCGAAGAACGCGTAGCAGCCCAGGAGCAGCAGGTTGCACGCCGCCGAGGGAAGCCCCTGCAAAAACGACATGGGAATGAGCGCGATGATGAGCACGGGGAACATGAGCCTGAAGCTGCTCGCCTGCTGGATGCGGTCGCCCAGGTAGCGCAGCCCGAGCCAGGCCGCGGTCGCCCCGAGCACGAGCGCGCAGGCGATGCCGGTGTAGAGCGGCTCGCTGCCGGCTATCTGGGTGGTGGATCCGATGCCCAGGCCGAACACCACGCCGTAGGCCACCGATATCCCCTTGAACGACGCCGCCCAGCGAGCGCGCCCGCGCGACTCGGCAAGCGGCACGAAGGCCGCGGGCACCACGGCGGCGTCGGTCTCCAGCAGGTGGAGCACCGCCAGGCTCAGCAGCGGGCACACGCACAGAAGCCCGATGTTGAAGGGGAACGGCAGCAGGTTCATCACAAGGTAGGCCGGCGCGCCGAGCGCCATGGCGCCCACGAGGCTCGCCGTGCGCTGGCGGGCCGGGAGGGCCGCCAGGAGCTCGGTCCACAGCATGAGCAGGCAGGCGAGCCCGGCGCCGGCCAGGCCCCAGGCCGCGCAGTCGAAGGCGAGTGGCATGGTCATCCCGAGCGAGTGCGACGTGAGCGAGGCCACGGCGGCCACCACCGAGAACACGCCCACGGCCGCCTTCTGCACCCGGGCGCCGCGCTCGGATGCCGCCGCGTCGGCGCGGCGCGCCACCACCACGCACGTGACGCCCGATCCGAGCAGGAACACGACGCGCAGGAACAGGTGGTACCAGAGCACCTCGATGCCGCCGTCCATGAACGAGTTGCGCATCAGCATGGTGAAGAAGCACGCCCAGTAGAGGGCCAGGCCGCACGCGGTGGTGAAGATCATGGGGCCGTTGAGGCTCTGACCTGGCTCAACAGGCTCACTCATACGTTTTTCCATAGACGCGTCCCCTCTGGCATCAACCGATAGTCGCGACCGTCCGGCGCCGGCTTTCAGGCCAGCAGCCGATGGCGCCCCCTCCTGCGCCGACGGTAAGGTGCCCCCAGGTTAGCGGAGCCGTCACCCCGGCGCAACGGGGAATCGAGGCGCTCCGCCCGAGTCTCTCAAGACGGGAGGAAGGTATGAGCGAGAAGTACAAGACCGTGCCCCACGAGCGCCCGTTCCGCTATGAGGAGGGCGGACTCAACGTGACGCGCGGCTGCGCCTGGACGGGCCCCGGCTGCCACCTGGGATGCGGCGTCATCATGTACACGGACGACGACGGCACGTTCGTCAAGTGCGAGGGCGACCCGGAGGATCCCTGGACGGAGGGCCGCCTGTGCATGCGCTGCCTGGACGCGCCTGAGGTCACCAACCACAAGGACCGTCTGCTCTACCCCATGAAGCGCGACCCGAAGGACCGCGGCAAGGACGTGTGGGAGCGCATCACATGGGATGAGGCCTACGACCTCATCACCGAGAAGTTCATGGCCATGAAGGAGAAGTACGGCGCCGAGTCCGTCATCTTCGCCCAGGGCACCGGCCGCGACATCGCCGCCTACATCACGCGCCTGGCGTGGTCGTTCGGCAGCCCCAACTACACGGGCCTGCTCTCCGGCCAGGCCTGCTACCTGCCGCGCATCGCCGGCATGGCCGCCACCACCGGCGCGCCGTGGATCCCGGATGCCGCCCAGCAGTTCCCCGAGCGCTACGACCACCCGGACTACGAGGTGCCTGAGGTCATGTTCATCTGGGGCAACTACCCGCTCAAGTCCAACATCGAGGGCTTCTACGGCCACTGGGTGATCGACCTCATGAAGCGCGGCATGAAGCTCGTGACCGTCGATCCCAAGGTCACCTGGCTCGCCACCAAGTCCGAGCTGCACCTGCGCGTGCGCCCCGGCACCGACGCGGCGCTCGCCCTCGGCATGATGAACGTCATCATCGCCGAGGACCTCTACGACCATGAGTTCGTGGAGAAGTGGTGCTACGGCTTCGAGGAGCTCAAGGACCGCGCCGCCGAGTTCCCCGTGGACAAGGTCTCCGAGATCACCTGGGTGCCGGCGGAGAAGATCGTGGCCGCCGCCCGCCTGCTCGGCAACGCGGCCAACTCCACGCTGCAGTGGGGCGTGGCCGTGGACATGACCCGCGAGGCCATGCCGGCCGGCCAGGCCATCCTCGCCCTCTGGGAGATCACCGGCAACATGGAGCGCCCGGGCGGCATGGTGGTGGCGCCCGAGATCCTCTCGGTGGCCGGCGGCTGGGGCCGCGAGATCCTGGGCCCGGTGCAGGAGGAGAAGCGCATCGGCATCAAGGACTACCCGCTCTACAACTTCGGCTTCGCCGTGTCCCAGCCCGACGAGACGGTGCGCACCATGGAGACGGGCGAGCCCTATGAGATCCACGGCGCGTGGCTCCAGACCACCAACCCCATCGCCTGCATGGGCGCCGACCCCCAGCGGCTCTACAAGGCCCTGAACAAGCTCGACTTCATCGTGGTGGTCGACCTGTTCAAGACGCCGACCATCGCGGCGCTCGCCGACGTGGTGCTGCCGGCCCAGACCTTCGCCGAGCGCAACGGCATCGCGTTCGTCTCCGGCGCCCAGCGCGGCTCGACCATCAACAAGGTCACCTCGGTGGGTGAGACGAAGTCCGACATGGAGATCAACCTCGAGCTCGGCCGCCGCTGGAACCCCGAGGCCTGGCCGTGGGACAACGTGGACGACATGTTCACCGACATGCTCAAGCCCACCGACATGAGCTTCGAGGAGCTGCAGGAGGTGGCCCCGGCCTACCAGCCCATCGAGTACTACCGCTACGAGAAGGGCATGCTGCGCCCCGACGGCGAGCCGGGCTTCAACACCCCCACCGGTCGCATCGAGCTGTGGAGCAACTTCTACAGCCGCGCCGGCCTCGACCCGCTGCCCTACTTCGAGGAGCCCGAGCCCGGCCCCGGCTCCACGCCCGACCTCATGGAAGAGTACCCGCTGGTCATGACGAGCGGCGCCCGCTTCTGGGGCATGTTCCACTCCGAGCACCGTCAGGTCGAGCGCATGCGCCACTACCGCCCCTGGCCGCTCATGGAGATCCACCCGGACACGGCCGAGAAGTACGGCATCCGCGACGGAGACTGGGTATGGATGGAAGGCCCGCTCGGCCGCGCCAAGCGCAAGGCCAAGCTCACGCCGGTGATGGATCGCCGCATGGTCTCGTGCGACCACGGCTGGTGGTTCCCCGAGGGAGATCCGGAGAAGTTCTACGACGTGTTCGACCTCAACATCAACAACACGCTGCCCTGGATCCCCGGCAAGAGCGGCTTCGGCTCCAACTACAAGAGCTCCATCTGCAAGATCTACAAGGTTGAGGAAGGTGAGTAGGACATGGCGAAGTACGGACTCCTGATCGACGCGCAGTGGTGCTCTGGCTGCCACAGCTGCGAGATAGCCTGCCAGATGGAGCACGGGTACCCCGTGGGCCAGACCGGCGTGAAGGTGGTCAAGATCGGCCCCTGGGTGATCGGCGACGAGGCGGACGAGAACTGGCAGTTCTCCTACCTGCCCATCCCCACCAAGCAGTGCGACACCTGCGCGATGCGCCGCGGCCTGGGCAAGGTGCCCACCTGCGTGCAGCACTGCCAGTCCCGCTGCATCGAGTTCGGCACCGTGGCCGAGCTGGCCGAGCGGATGGACGACAAGCAGCAGACCCTGTTCGTGGTCGGCTAGCCGGCTGACCTGATCGACGCGGGCCCCGGGGAGCGCCCCTGGGGCCCGAGCGAGGAGCGTGCGCCATGCATTCCAAGAAGTACTACCTCATCTACGGGCTGTTCTTCTCCCTGTTCGTCGCCGCGGTGCTCTGCCTGTGCCTGACGCTCATGCAGGGCATGCCCCACATCGACCCCGTGTTCTACCTCATGAGCTTCGGCGTGGCCTTCGTCACCTCCTTCGTGGTGACGGCCGTGGTGCCCCTGGCCCGCGTGTCGGCCGCCTGCGCCGCCTACTACGACGCCCGCCCCGGCACCGTGGCCTTCCGCCTCATCCAGAACGTGTTCTTCAGCACGCTCATCATGCTGTTCCTCGGCGTGGTGATGACCGCGTTCATGACCGGCGTGGGCGAGACCGAGGCGCTGGCGACGATGACCGGCCAGATGGTGGCCGTGAACCTGTTCGATCGCTTCCTCGGGCTGTGCCTGCAGTTCTGGCCCACCATCGTCATCGTGGCCTTCCTGTGCGACCCGGCCGCCGGCGGCCTGGCGAAGGTGCTCACCGGCGAGCGCGAGGACGCCCGCGCTGCGGCCGCGGCGGTGCAGGAGGCCTAAGGATGGCGGGGGAGGCGCGGGCCCGGGCGCAGAAGCTCGGCCTCGCCACGGACGAGGACGTGGCGGCCACGGTGGACGCCGTGACAGGCGCTACCTGGAAGGCGCGCAACGCCATCATGGCGGGGCTGTTCCGGGCCGACCTCGCCGCGCACGGCGACGCCCTGCCCGCGTTCAGGCCTGCCGGCTCACCCTGCC
>CANSQW010000036.1 GCA_947649215.1 uncultured bacterium
GGTGATAGCCGCCGTGGCCGCCATGGGCTTCTACACCGAGCCGTGGCAGTGGTGGGTGTCGGGCATCGTGTTCGGCCTGGCCGGCAGCTTCATCTTCGTCATGCCGGCCCCCATCCTCATCAGCAACTGGTTCCATACCCGCAAGGGAATCGCGCTGGGCGTGGCCATGTCGTTCTCCGGCATCGGCGGGGCCATTCTCTCGCCGGTGTTCACCCTGTTCATCCAGACGTTCGGCTGGCGTGAGGCCTACCTTATCGCCGCGGTGGTGATGGACGTTCTCGTGCTGCCCTGGACGCTGTTCGTGTTCAAGCTGCGCCCCGAGGACATCGGCATGCGTCCCTATGGCTGGACGCAGGAGGACGAGGAGGACGAGTCCGCCGCAGCCGACGAGTTCGGCGGCATCGACGCCCGCCAGGCGCTCAAGACCGTGCCCTTCTGGTGCATGTTCCTGTTCGCCGGGCTCATCGCCTACTTCGCCGGCTTCAACTCGCATCTGCCCGGCTTCGCCCAATCCGTGGGCTTCAGCCCCATGGTGGGCTCGTCGCTGCTGACGGCCGTGATGGTGGGCAACGTGGTGGAGAAGTACATCGTGGGCTTCCTCAACGACAAGATCGGCGTGCAGTTCACGGTGAACATCCAGCTGGTGTGCGTGGCGGCGGGCCTTCTGGGCTTCGTGTTCGCCGGCGACAACCTGGTGATGCTCTACGTGTCGGCGTTCTTGTTCGGCGCGCAGAACTCGCTCGTGTCGGTGTCCACGCCGCTGCTGGTGCGCCAGCTGTTCGGCGGCCGCGACTACCCGAAGATCTACGCCTACACCCGCATCGGCACCGGCGTCATAGGGTGTTTGGGCCCAGTGACCGTGGCGGGCATGTTCGACACCACGGGAAGCTTCATCCCGGCCTTCGTCCTGGGTGTGGGAATCGCCGTCCTGGCGTTTGTCACGGTGCGGGTGGCCTACCTGCTCCGCAAGCAGGTTACCTGTGATGAAAGCAACGTTGCGCCTGATCAAGTTGTTGCTTAACCAAGAATAATACCGCATGGCTAAGGAGGTTTCCCGGCATTTCCCGCCACGTTGGGCACTGCCGCCCGATGCGGCGGGAGCCGCCGGGACCCTATAGTCGGGAGGCGGCGCGGAGGTCTCGCGTCGTTGGAGAGAAAGGAAGGAGCGGTATGGAATTCAAGAACGACCTTGGCAAGCCGTGGAAGTACGAGGAAGACGGCCTGACCGTCGTGCGTACCTCCATGTGGTCGCCGCCGGGTTGCCATCCGGTGGGATGCGGCCTCAAGATCTACGTGAACGACGAGGGCGTCATCGACCACGTCGAGGGCGACGAGAACAACCCCATCACCAAGGGCCGCCTGTGCGCCCGCTGCCTGGCGCTCAAGGACTACGTCTACAACCCGAGCCGCGTCATCTACCCGATGAAGCGCGACCCGAAGGATCGCGGCCTGTCCGACAAGTGGGAGCGCATCACCTGGGACGAGGCCTTCGCCATCGTCAAGGAGAAGCGCGACTACTTCCGCGACACCTACGGCGCCGAGTCCATCGCCGTGTTCTCCGGCACCGGCCGCTCCGGCGGCATCCTCGTGTCCGACATGGCCCAGGCCGTGCTCGGCACCCCCAACGCCTGCTACACCCAGTCGGGCTACGCGTGCTACCAGCCGCGCTCGATGTCCTGTTCTCACGTGCTGGGCGCCTACTATCCCGAGATGGATTACGCCGGCGGCCTTGAGGGCACCTACGACAACCCCGCCTTCCAGGTGCCGGGCGTCATGGTCATGTGGGGCAAGATGCCCCTGGCCTCCAACGGCGACGGCTTCTTCGGCCACGCGGTCATCGATCTCATGAAGCGTGGCGCGAAGCTCATCTCCGTCGACCCGCGCGTCAACTGGCTGTCCACCCGCTCGGTGGTGCACCTGCGCGTGCGTCCCGGCACCGACACCGCCATGGCCATGGCGTGGCTGTGGGTCATCATCAACGAGGACCTCTACGACCACGACTTCGTGGAGAAGTGGACCTACGGCTTCGACGAGTTCGCCGCTCGCATCAACGACCCGGTGATGGGCATGACCCCCGAGAAGGCAGCCGAGATCTGCGAGGTGCCCGTCGAGGACATCTACAAGGCCGCCCGCCTCTACGCCACCGCCAAGCCGGCCTCCATCGCCTGGGGCCTGGCCTTCGACCAGAACCAGAACGGCAACCAGGCCGCCCACTGCGTGCTGGCCCTCATGGCCATCACGGGCAACATCGACGTGCCCGGCGGCCAGATCGTGGCCGAGATCGATCCTGCCCCCGGCGTGGCCGACGAGCCCGCCACCGGCGAGAAGCAGGAGTTCAACCTGGACAAGGCCGACGCCGGCGCCGATGACAACGCCGCTGAGGACGCCGCGCGCCCGACGCGCCGCATCGGCTGGGACAGCCTGCCCCAGGAGCTGCGCGACAAGACCATCGGCTACAAGGAGTACCCGCTCTACGTCGACAACATCCGCAACGCCCAGGCCGACATGATGTTCGACGCGCTCACCAAGGGCGAGCCGTACCGCATCCGCATGGGCTGGATCCAGTCGACCACGCTGCTCGCGCCCACCTGCTGCGCGCAGCCCCACGGCTGGTACGAGGGCCTGAAGAACCTCGAGTTCTGCATGGCCACCGACGTGTTCATCACCCCGGCCATCGAGGCCGCCTGCGACCTGTTCCTGCCCCTGGCCTCCTGCGCCGAGAAGGACGACGTCGTCATGACCCACTACGGCGGATCGCCCGTCTTCTACGGCGCGGTCAACAAGGCCGTCGACGTGGGCGAGGTCAAGGCTGACATGGACCTCATCATCGAGCTCGGCGAGTACCTCGGCCAGGAGTGCCTCCAGGACGAGGACGGCGGCCGCATGTTCAAGGACCTCGAGGACTTCCTCACCCAGCGCCGCACCTCCGGCCCCATCAAGATGGACTTCGACTCCCTGCGCAAGAAGGTGGGCTACCAGCGCGGCGTGAACTACCGCAAGTACGAGTCCGGCAAGCTGCGCCCCGACCGCCATCCCGGCTTCCTCACCCCGACGGGCCGCGTGGAGCTGTGGTCGACGGCCTACGCCAACTACGGCGAGGATCCGCTGCCCTTCTACCAGGAGCCGGCCTTCAGCCCGCACGTGGATCCCGAGCTGGCCGCGAAGTACCCCTACATCCTGACCACCGGCGCCCGCAACTACGCGTCCTTCCACGCCGAGCACCGTCAGATCCCCGTGCTGCGCGAGCTGCATCCCGATCCGCTGATCGAGATCAACCCCGCCGACGCGGCCGAGATCGGCGTCGCCGACGGCCAGTGGGTGGAGATCGCCAACGACTTCGGCCGCGCCAAGTTCAAGGCCAAGGTGTCGCCCATCGTCAAGAAGGGCACCGTCCAGGCCGACCACGGCTGGTGGTTCCCCGAGATGCCGGCTGACGACGAGGCCCGCGACGAGGTCATCCCCGTCGGCGAGATCCTCGAGGACGGCCCGCTGGAGTTCGAGGTGAACGGCACGCACATCCAGAACGGCTACGTGAAGAGCGACCATGCCGACGAGCGAGGCCTCTACGGCCTGTGGCGCTCCAACGTCAACGACCTGGTGTCCAACCACTACAACTCCAAGCTCGGCTACGGCGGACCTTACAAGTGCAACTGCTGCTCCATCACCCCGCTTCAGGAGAGCTACGACACCGACATGGGCCTGGTCGAGGAGATGTTCAAGGTCGATTCCGCGAAGAAGGAGTGGTAACCCATGGCCGAATACGGACTTTTGGTTGATTACGAGTACTGCACCGGCTGCGAGTCCTGCGTCGTCGCCTGCAAGGAGACGCACGACCTGCCCGTGGGCAAGTGGGGCATCCGCGTGTTCGACGACGGCCCGTGGCAGAAGGACGACTCCGGCGAGGGCGGCGACTGCTTCAACTGGAACAAGATCCCGGTGCCGACCGACCTGTGCGACCTGTGCGCCGACCGCGTGGCCAAGGGCAAGGACCCGGCCTGCGTGCACCACTGCCTGGCCTTCTGCATGGAGTTCGGCCCCGTCGAGGAGCTGGCCGCCAAGATGCTCGAGAAGCCCAAGCAGGTGCTCTGGCGCCCCTGCGCGAGCGCGTAGGGACTGAGGCCGAGGAGGGGCGGCTCGTCCGCCGCCCCTCCGGGTAGCGCCCCGCTGCGGGGCGCGGGGAAGGAGGAGGACGTGTGCTACTGCTGCACGCTCTGCAACGACTGCGGACGCGCGGATGAGATGAACGCCCAGCTGGGACGTCGCGAGTGCCCGCAGTGCCACGTGCTCGTCCTCGACGAGGCGATCAAGGCCTGCCCCGAGTGCGGGGCCGCCCTCCCGCCTCCTTTTCCGCCTATGCCCGGCAGCTAGAGCCCAAGATGCTTTCCTGCCATCTCATCGGGATCGTTGATAGTAAGTAGTCAGGCCCGTTAAGATACTTGGCACAAAGCCCCCGAACGGTGAGGAATCACCCCTTCGGGGGCTTTCCTGCTGCTTTGGGGGTTGCGGATTAGGGCCTCAAGATGGAATGCGCGTCCCCTAGCTCGATCTTTGCGTGAGATCCGAGATAGGATGAAAAGAAAGCGCCGGATTTAAGTGAAATGCTCACCGATCGGGCGCTTTGCTTCGTACACCATAACACATCCCCTTTGGGTTTGGCTGCGGCGTCCTCGTGCTGGTCTGACGAACTCGACGTCTGTTCCGCACGGGGAGACCGCTCGCATAATGCCGCCTTCCTTCTCTTGGGCGGGGCGGGGCATCACCCTGCATAGGCTGTTTCTTCTTATGTGGTTCTGCGGCCCTTGCCTCTGCCGCATTCCCCTCAGGCCTGAGTGCTTAACTTGGCTTTTCAGTCTGTAAGCGATGCTCCCCGGCTCCTATGCTACGGGGCAAGTATAACGTCTATCTGGGGAAACGCGGCTCCAAGGGAGGGGTCGCGCGTTCGTTGCATCGGCGGAATCGGGATTACCGCGGTGGCTTTTTCCTATGACGCCTTCGGCACCTATGAGGTCGCCTTTGCGGGCGGGTGCCTGCTGGCGCTGCTGAGCATAGCCTGCGTGGCGGGGGTGTTCCTCGCGCGAAAGAAGGCATGCTGGAGGTAGGCAAGAAGAGGTTGCGGCCAAAGCCCACGGAGGGGGCTGGTTCATAAGGAGAAGAGAGAGGAGTGCCTGTGAGGATCAAGGACAAGACCGTGCTCAAGAACCTCGGGTCGTGCGGGTTCGGCGGCGCGGCCAACACGGCCTGCGTCGATGTCCTGGACGGCAAGGTGGTGCGCATCCGTCCGCTGCACTACGACGAGGACTACACCCCCGAGGACCTGAACGAGTGGCGCTACGAGGTGCGGGGCCACACCTTCCGCCCCGGCATGAAGACGCTGCTGCCGCCGCTGTCGCTGGCCTACAAGAAGCGCGCCTACTCGCCCAACCGCGTCCCGTACCCGCTCAAGCGCGTGGACTGGGACCCGCACGGCGAGCGCAACCCGCAGAACCGCGGCGTGAGCGGCTACGAGCGCATCAGCTGGGACGAGGCCACCGACCTCATCGCCGCCGAGATCGAGCGCATCGGCCGCGAGTACGGCCGCCGCTCCATCCTCATCCAGGGCGAGGGGCACGGCGAGACCAAGGTGGTCTCGGGCGCGCACGGCTGCTCGTCGCTCATGCTCGACTACGTGGGGGATGAGCCGGGCGACTACCTCATCCAGGCCCGCCAGCCCGACAGCTGGGAGGGCTGGTACTGGGGCGCCAAGCACGTCTGGGGCATGGAGACCCACGGCCAGCAGAACCCGCAGGACAACGTCATCTGGGACGTGAGCAAGAACAGCGACGCCGTCCTGTTCTGGGGCGCCGATCCTGAGACCACGCCCTGGGGCTGGGGTGGTCTGCAGCCGAGCCGCCTGTGCTACTGGTTCGACGAGATCGGCATCAAGTCCATCCACATCGCGCCCGATGTCAACTACACCAACGCCGTGCACGCCGACAAGTGGATCCCCGTGCTGCCCAACACCGACGCGGCCCTTCAGCTGGCCATCGCGTATGTGTGGATGACCGAGGGGCTCTACGACAAGGAGTACGTGGACACCCACGTGGAGGGCTTCGACTGGTTCGAGTACTACGTGCTGGGCCATGAGGACGGCATCCCCAAGACGCCGGCCTGGGCTGCGGAGAAGTGCGGCGTGCCGTCCTACCGCATCAAGGCGCTCGCGCGCTACTGGGGCCGCCACAAGGTGTCCATCGCCCACTGCAACGGCGGCGGCTACATCCGCTCGTGCTTCTCGCATGAGCCGGCGCGCCTGGAGGTGTGCCTGCTCGGCATGCAGGGCCTCGGCAACCCCGGCGTTCACCAGTTCAAGTTCATCGAGTGGGTGCTCCAGGGCGTCAACCCCGTGCCGCCGAGCGCCATCTACCCCACGCTCATGGGCGTCTACCACGGCTGGCGCATGGGCGCCCCCAAGCACTTCATCCCCAAGACGATGACGCCCGACGCCATCCTGGGCGGCTACACCCACGACAACCCGATGACCTGGTACGGGCACGTCGTGTGCTACATGAAGCGCGAGGACCAGTTCCTCGAGTTTCGCTACCCCGAGCCCGGCGCCCACCCCATCCACATGATCTGGTCGGACACCCCCTGCTGGGAGACGTGCTGGAACGGCGGCAACGCCTACCAGGACGCGGTGCGCGACCCGAGCATCGAGTTCTACCTGGTGCAGCACCCCTGGATGGAGAACGACACCCTGCTCGCCGACATCATCCTGCCGGTATCCACCCTCTTCGAGCTCAAGGACATCCAGGCCGACATCTTCTCGGGCCAGTGGAACAAGATCGTCTACGAGGAGCAGGCCATCGAGCCGGTGGGCGAGGCCAAGGGCGACTACGAGGCCGTCTGCGAGATAGCCCGCAAGCTCGAGCGCTTCGGCGGCGAGTACGAGGGGCTCTACGCCAAGCTCACCTGCGGCCGCACCATCGACGAGGACATCGAGCACGGCTACCGCATCAGCGAGGTGCCGCTCGACGAGTACCCCTTCGAGAAGCTCAAGGAGCAGAAGTACTTCGCGTTCCCCACCAAGGAGAACTGGCAGGACGACCCGGTGGGCCTGGAGCTGTTCGCCAAGGACCCGGCGGCGCATCCGCTGCGCACGCCCTCGGGCAAGCTGGAGTTCTACTCCATCGGTCTGGCCGAGCATTTCCCCGACGACAAGGTGCGCGGCCCGGTGCCCCACTGGATCGAGGAGGCCGACGGCCACGAGGAGCGCATCACCTCGGCGCGCGCGAAGGACTACCCGTTCCTGCTCGTGTCCAACCACCCGCGCTGGCGCGTCCACGCCCAGCACGACGACATCCCCTGGCTGCGCGAGATCCCCACGTGCAAGGTGGCCGGCCCCGACGGCTACCTCTACGAGCCCATCTGGGTGAACCCGCGCGACGCCGAGCGGCTCGGCCTGGCCGACGGCGACGTGGCCAAGCTGTTCAACGAGCGCGGCGCGGTGCTCGGCGGCATCATCGTCACCGAGCGCATCATGCCCGGCGTCCTGTACCAGGACCACGGCGCGCGCACTGACGTGCTGCGCTACGGCGCCGGCGGCCTCGACCGCGGCGGCGCGAACAACCTCATCTGCCCGAGCGCGACCACGTCCAAGAACGCCGCAGGCGAGGTGACCAACGGCTTTCTGGTCGGCATCGAGAAGGTGGACGTGGCCGCCCTGGCCGCGGAGTACCCCGAGGCCTTCGCGCGCGACTACGACCCGGCCGCCGGCCTCGTGGCGACGGCCCGCATCGTGAAGGAGGACTAGCATGGCCAAGGTGTTTGCCATCGACGTGGCCAAGTGCAACGGCTGCTACGGCTGCCAGATCGTCTGCAAGGACGAGCACTGCGGCAACGACTGGCGCCCCTATGCGGCGCCCCAGCCCGAGACGGGCCAGTTCTGGATGCGCATCGACGAGAAGACGCGCGGTCAGGTGCCGGTGGTGAAGGTGTCCTACACCCCGGTGCTGTGCGCCCACTGCGCCGACGCGCCCTGCGCCGCCGCCTGCCCGGCCGGCGCCTACGTCCGTCGCGACGACGGGCTGCTGCTCATCGACCCGGACGCCTGCACCGGCTGCGGCGCGTGCGTCGAGGCGTGCCCGCAAGGGGCCGTCTACCTGAACGCCGACCTGGGCATCGCCCAGAAGTGCACCGGCTGCGCGCACCTGCTCGACAACGGCTGGGACGTGCCGCGCTGCGTGGACGCCTGCGCCCACGAGGCCATCCTCTGGGGCGAGGAGGCCGACCTGGCGTCCTTCCTGGAGGGCGCCGAGGCGCTGCCGGCCGTCGCGGGCCTCAGGCCCCGCGCGTTCTACCGCAACCTGCCGCGCCGCTTCGTGGCCGGCGCGGTGGTGGACCTGGAGGCCGACGAGCTGCTCATCGGCGCGCCGGTGACGCTGCGGGGCTCGGAGGGCTTCGAGGCGTCGCAGGTCACCGACGAGTTCGGCGACTTCATCTTCGAGCAGGTTCCGGCTGACGTCTACGAGGTGGTCATCGCGCCGGAAGGCTACGCGGAGCGTCGCCTGAAGGCCGACCTCACCGAGATCGACCGCACGCTCGGCGACATCCCCGTCGAGCGCGCCTAGCGCCGGGGACCGCGCGTCGCGTCGCCCGCGCTCCGGCTTGTCTCGAGGCGCCCCCGGTCTTCCCAGCCGGGGGCGCTTTCGCGTTTGACGGTCGGGGCGCCCCGGAGGCCCCGCTTGCCGACGCGGGGCGCGCGTTTCGCCCGCGTTCGCTGCCGG
>CANSQW010000037.1 GCA_947649215.1 uncultured bacterium
CTACACTAGATCGCTCGTCGGCAGCGTCAGATGTGTATAAGAGACAGCCTCAACTTCCCGCTGGACGAGCCGCTCAAGCCGGACTTCTCGGTGGAGGGGCTCTTCGGGGACGGCGCGAGCTCGCTGGACGAGGCGCTTGGCACGGCCGTCGGGCCGCTGACGGGCGCGTGGGCGGTGCCCGACGCGGCGGCGCTGCGCGCGGTGGAGGCGCTCATCGCCCAGGGCGGCGTGGCTGTGCTGGCGGGCGAGGGCACCTGCGAGACGCTTGCCGAGGCGCGCGAGGTGGCCGCCTGGGCCGCGCGCTGGGAGCTGCCGCTTCTGGCCGACCCGCTCTCCGGCCTGCGCGCGGTGGACGCGCCCTGCGTCATCGATAGCTATGACAACCTCTTCGCGCGAGACGACTGTCCGCTGCCGCGCGCCATCATCCGCTTCGGGCGCTGGCCGCTCTCGAAGCGCGCGTTCAACGGGCTGGCGGCCGCGCGTCCCCTCCAGGTGGTGGTGGACGCTTGCGAGACCCGCGACTTCAACCTGATGACGGACCTCTACGTGCCCTGCGCCCCCCTCGACCTCGTGCGCGCCATGGCGGCTCCCGCCGCCGGTGAGCCGGCACTCTCAGCGGCCGCCCCGGCCGCGACGGCTCCCGCTCCCGGCGACGCCCAGGCTGCGTACCTGGCGCGGTGGACGGCGCTCAACGACGCGGAGCGCGCCCGCATCACCGCGGCGCGCGAGGCGGGCGACGAGTTCGAGGGCGCCTACCTGAGCGCGCTGCTCGCGCGCGTGCCCGTCGGCTCGCTCCTGTTCTCGGCCAACTCGCTCTCCGTCCGCGCGCTCGACACGTTCTTGCTCAAGCCGGAGGCGGGTGCGGGCGACCGCCCGATGGCGGTGCTCGCCAACCGCGGGCAGAACGGCATCGACGGCGTCACGTCGACGGCCATCGGAGCGGCATGGGCCTTCCCGCAGGCGACGTTCGTGACGGGGGATCTGACGTTTCTGCATGATCTGAACGCGCTTCACCTCCAGCGCGAGCTGCTGCATGCGGCGCCGCGCCCGGATGGCACGGTGCCTTCGCTCACCATCGTGCTGCTCAACAACAACGGCGGGGGGCTGTTCGACATGTTGCCGCAGCAGTCGGAGGAACCGTACTTCGAGCGGCTGTTCCTCGTGCCGCATGACGCCCGCTTCGGTCATGCGGCCGAAGCCTTCGCGGTGCCCTACCGGGCCGTGAGCCGCGTGGCGGACATGGTGGCCGCCTACGACGAGCTGTCCGGCACCCCGGGCCTCAGCCTCATCGAGGTGACCGTCCCGCTGGCGGGCGTGAAGTCCCGCTACGCCCCCTACCAAGGATAAGCAAGGAGGGGCAGAGGGCGCAGCGGGCGGTTGAGAGGGGGTCGCGATGATCGCCCCCCGCCCCGTCGGCGCGGAGCGATTCTGCCGCGCTGGTGGGACCTTGCTCGCGGAGCCCGATGAGCGCGGGCTCCGCGAGCGGCCGCAGCTGCCAGGCCGTGCGCCCGGCAGCCGGGTTATCGTCTAGCGCTCGAAGACGACCTTGCCGCCGAGGATGGTCTTGGCCACCTGGGTGGTGCGGTAGTTCTCCACGTCGCCGATGATGAAGTCGTCGTCGAACAGGCACATATCGGCGAAGTTGCCCACCTCGACGGAGCCCATCTTATCGTCGTCATGGCTGAAGAATGCGGCGTTCTTCGTGTACATGATGAGGGCCTGGATGGGCGTGACCTTGGACTCGTCGCCCTTGGAGAGGATCTTGCCGGTCGTCTCGTCCAGGCGCGTGATGGCGTAGTACATGCCGAGCATCGGGTCGGGCGTGACCACCGGGCTGTCGGAGCTGCCGCCGGCGAGGATGCCCTCGCGGAACATGAGGCCCGGCGACTGGAAGCGCTCGGCCTGCTCGGGCCAGAACAGCGGCTCCTCGCCCATCTGGGCGACGATGGTCGGCTGCAGGCACACGCCCACGCCCAGCTCGCGCATGATGGGCCACTGATCCTCGTAGGGCAGCTGGTAGTGGATGAGGTAGTGGCGCAGCTCCTTGACCGGGCGGATCTTGTTGGCCTCCTGGAAGGCATGGAGCGCACGGTCCTCGCTGGCGTCGCCGATGGTGTGGATGCCGAACTGCCAGCCCAGCTCCGTGGCCTTGCACACCAGGGCGTCGATCTCCTCCTGGCTGTAGATGGTGTCGCCGTAGAAGCCGGGGTGCTGGCGGTACTCGCGGCGGCTCATGGCGGCCGTCTCCGCGGCGGTGATGCCGTCGAGGGTGACCTTGCAGCCGTTGAGCTTGAGCATCTCGTCGCCGAAGCCGGTGACGCAGTCCATCTCGTCCAGGCGGCGCAGGTTGTCCTCGAAGGAGCCGAACTGCGGATCCAGGTAGAACATGAGGTTGGCGCGGTAGCTCAGGCGCTTCTGGCGGTGCGCCTCGTTGTACATGTGCATCTGCTTGTAGTTGAGGTTGGCGTCGATGACGCTCGTGATACCGAAGGCGTTGAGCTTCTGGCCGATGAGCTCGATGGACTCGAGATGCTGATCGTCGGTGAGGGCGGGCTTGGTCTTAAGCATGGGCTGCAGCGCGCCGTTCTCGATCAGCATGCCGTTGAGCTCGCCGTCCTCGTAGTGGCCGATCTCGGCGCCTTCGGGCTGCGGGGTGTCCTTGGTGTAGCCGCAGGCCTCAAGGGCGAGCGAGTTGGCGGCGATGCTGTGCACGGTCATGTGCAGCAGGAACACGGGGTTGTTCGGCGCCACGGCGTCCAGGTCGCGGCGGGTGATGAGCTCCTGGCTGTCCTCCCAGATGAGCTCGTTCCAGCCGTCGCCTTCGATCCACTCGCCGGGCTGGGCCTGGGCGGCCTTCTCGGCCACGGCGTCCAGGATGGCCTGGCGGCTCTTGACGCCCATGAGGTCGAGGTTCAGCAGGTTCTCGCCGCTCCACTTCGCGTGCATGTGGCACTCCACGAAGCCGGGCGTGAGGATCTGGCCCGTCGCGTCGATGACCTTGGTGTGCTCGCCGATGAAGGACTCGACGTCGGCGGCCGTGCCCACGGCGATGATCTTGCCGTCCTTGGCGGCCACGCCGCCGTCCTCGATGATGGGGAAGTCGGTCTTGCCGGCCTTGACCTCGTCGCAGGTGATGGCGACGGTGTAGACCTTCGGATGCTGGATGACCAGGTCGGCCTCGGGGTACCACGTGCTCATAGATGCTCTCCTTTTCCGTTGCATGATGGGCGCGGAAGAGAGAAGAGCGCGGCCGTCGCGGTGCGACTGTGGTCGCGGCCTGCGGCGGCGTAGCGGCTGTATGCGTATCATCCCGCCCACCACGCTACTCCTCGGCTTCGCTCCCCGGTATCGGCCGGATGGGGGATATTCGGCCGAGGATCGTCCTTTCGGCCGATACCGGCAGGCTGAGGCCGTGGAGTACGATGACGGCATCCAAACCTTCCTCGGAACACATCATAGGGCAGCCCGCGAGGGGCGGCGAGGCCTCTATGCCGCCGTGCCGCGAGGGGCCTCGACGAGCGCTGCCGCCATCAAGAGCAAGAGAGAAGGTGTCACCATGGAAAACACGTTCCTCGACGAGGACATGGACAAGGCCGTGTACGAGCCCGAGACGGGGGAGGCGGTCGCGCAGCCCGTGTCCCGCCGCGAGATCATGCCGGCGTTCGTCGGCACGGTGGTCTTTGCCATCGCCCTGTACGCGATCATGAGCTACGTGCAGCCGTTCCTCATGGGCAACGACTTCATCTACGACTTCGGTGCCATGATGGCCGGCTGCATGGAGGGCAACCCCCTCTACTACGTGGCCTGGTTCTTCGCCGACCTGACTGAGGGCTCGTTCATCGCGTCGCTGCCGGCTTCCGTCGGCATGATCATCATGGGCTTCGTAGCCGCCGCCCTCGAGCGTCGTCGCTCGCCCTGGGCCGGTACCGGCGTGGCGGGCAACGGGAGCATCTTCACCGTGATGTTCGTCACCACGTGCCTGTCGCTCATCCTGGGCCAGGTGCTCTACGACGGCCTGTTCGCCAGCGGATGGATCCCCACCTTCGCCACCGTGCTCACGGTGCAGGTGTTCGTGATCTTCTACGGCCCTGATCTGAAGAAGGTGGCCACGTCGCTCATCGTGGGCACTGTCGTCACGTGCCCGGTGTGCTTCGTGCTGCTCTACGGCATCGTGTCGCCGCTGGGGCTGCCGCTGTTCATCGCCGTGTCCGTGGGCGTGGCCATCGTCGTGCCGGTGTGTTCGCTGCTGTTCCGCCTGATGCCGTGGATGACCATCCCGGCCCCGGCCGAGGGCGCCAACCCCACCGACCAGCCCAAGGGCCGCTTCTTCGTGGGCCAGGTGCTCGGCGACATCGGCCAGCTGACCATCTGGGGCAGCACGTGGGCGACCGTCGGCATGTACGTGGGCGCCATCATCTCCTGGGTGATGAACCCGATGCACCCCGCCTACGGCTCGGGCAACCTTCCGCTGCTCATCATGGTGCAGCTGGTGACGGGCGCGCTGGCCATCCTCATCTGGTATCCCAAATGGAAGAAGACGGGCATGGCGTTCACGTTCGCGGGCATCGTGTTCGCGTCCGCCATCGTGAGCACCTATCCGCCGAGCTGGGCCATCGTCATCCCCACCATCCTCATCGGCGCGGTGGTGTTCGCGCCGCTGGTGGAGTGGGTGTTCAAGGTGTTCCGCTTCAAGGGCACCTACCACCCCATCTGCCTCATTCAGCTGGCCATCTTCACGGTGTGCACCGCCTGGTCGTTCGCCGTCATGTACCTGATCATGCCGCTTCTGGGCTAGGAGAAGCGCAAGGGAAGGCGCCTCGGCCGTGGGGTCGGGGCGCCTTTTGTCTGCCTGGCTGCGCATGGTCGGGCGCCCTCCCTTGCCGAAGGCGCGTCTGGGGACGGGCGTCGGGAGGGTTGGCGCGCCTGCTGGGGGGGGAATGCCCCCGGAGGTGTCCTGCGTGCTTCCCTAGCAGGCGCCGTGGAGAAGCGCCACGAGGGCCGTGCGATTGCGGACGTGGGCTTTCGCGTAGATGTTCTGGAGGTGCGTCTTGACCGTGGAGCGGCTGATGTAGAGGCTCAGCGCTATCTGGTCGTTGGTGAATCCCTCGGCGATGAGGGCCGCCACGTCGCGCTCCCGCGCCGTGAGGCAGGCGAGGACGCCGGCGGCGTAGCCGGCGGAGGCGCCCTGCTGCGAGGTGGCGCCGGCTTGGGTGGCCGGGCTGGCCGGCTCGAGCAGCGGGATGACGCGGACGGTGAAGGAGCAGGCGTCGACGGGGTCGTCCTCAACCTGCATGCGGAAGCGCTGACCCTGGGCGTTGGTGAAGTCCAGGTAGCGGTCGGTTCCTCGGGCGGGAGTCGGGGTGGTCATGACGGGTGACGCCTCCCTTCGGAATGGGTGCTCCCCCTCCGGGAGCGACCCGAAGGGGGAGCGGGGATGATGCGCAGCCTTCGCTCTTCACGCGAGATTGCGGTAGATCTGATGCGTCCAGGCCCCGCTTCCCCCTCCTCACCTCCTTGCGCTTATCCTTCCTCGGAATGCCGAGCCGGGCGCATGTGCTGACTCCACTATGGGCGCTGAGCGTGGCCGGCGCCATCCTTCACCCGAGGTGGTTTGAGTTCGAAAGTCCATCTCACCCCATCGGGATGAGGGGTTTTGCCGGCGTTTTCGGCGCTGTTTGCTATACTCGGTTCCAGCACGAGGGATCACGCGGCTGGCTGGGGGCCGGCGGCGTGAGGTTGCACGCTTTGCTCGAAGACCCGACGAGTAAGGTGGATGATATGAACATCGAGGTCACCCGACGCAACGGCCTGAGGCAGGTCGCATGTGATGTGCGCCTTCGACCGGCGCCCTTCCTGCTGTTTACCGCGTACAAGGTGTTTGCCGTCCTGCTGTTCCTGCAGGGCTTCTTCTTCGGGGGCACGTTCGAGGCGGCCGGCCTCACCTTCCCGCTGCTGGCCGTGTTCCTGCTGGCGTGCGCGGGCGTGTTCCTGTTCTTCGCCGTCTGCTTCAAGCGGATAACCGTGGTGTCTAAGGACGGCTACCTCTGGTTTCTGGCTGCCAGCATGACGCTGGGGGTGTTCTTCCTGTTCATGGAGGCGCACGGCGGCATGGTGGATGGATACGCCCGTGGGGCGACGCTGGTGCTGGGGATGGCGCTGCTGGCCGTGGGGACGGTCGGCATCCACGTGGAGCTGGGGCGCCTCTTCGGGATGCTGGGCATGATGCCCACGATGACCTACGGGATATCCTCGGCCCTGGCCACGGGCGTGCTGTCGCTTGGCGTGGCGCTTGCGGGAACGACGGCGCGCTGGGCGCTCGCCTTCGTGATGCCGGCGCTCATCGTACTGTTGTTCTGCCGGGCGCGTCGCAGCGCCTTTCCGGACAGGAAGGAGCTCTACCGCGAGTCGACCATCGAGCTGCTCATACCGTATCGGTTCATGGCGACGTCCGTCACCCAGGGCCTGGCGCTCGGCGTGCCGTTGGGGTTTGCGAGCCTGACGGGCCTGATGCCGCAGGAGATGGACTCGGCCGGCTATGTGCTGGGCGCGCTGCTGGCGCTTGTGACCGTGATCGTGTTCCAGATGGACTTCAACCGCTCCATCTACCAGATAGGGTTTCCCGTGGCGGGGGCCGGCCTTCTGCTTGCGGGCGTGCTGGGGCCGGCATCGCCGCTGGCGGGGCTTCTGCAGGTGACGGGGTTCCTCTATCTGGACCTGGTGCTGTGGGGGCTGGGGTCTTACCTCATCAAGAACTGCGACCAGCCGGCCACGTGGCTCTCGGCCTGTCCGAGCGCGGCGCTCATGACGGGGCGGGCCCTGGGCATGGTGGCGGGATGCGTGGCGATGCAGATGCTCGCGGGCGCCGACGAGGTCATGGCGTTCTTCTGCGCGCTGGCCTTCGTGGTGCTGATGGCGGCGCTCCTGCTCACCAACGGCGCGAACCTGCGCACCGGCTGGGGATTCGTGCGTCCGGGCGGGCCGGACGAGGTGACGGACAGCCTGCGCACCTGCGAGGTCATCGCCCAGGAGTTCGGGCTCACCCGGCGTGAGCAGGAGATCATGTACAGCATCATTCGCGGCAAGTCCCGCAAGGAGATAGCAGAGGACCTGTTCATCACTCCCAATACCATCAAGACGCACCTCCATAACCTCTACGGCAAGCTCGATATCCACTCTGAGGTGGCCCTCAAGGCCTTCGTTGCCAAGCGGGAGCGCATGTTCTCTACCGACGAGGACGCCAGCCCCCTGGCGTCTGGGTAGCCCTGCGGCGCGCTGCTCTGGTGAGGGCGCCTTGCCCCGTTCGTGCCGCCCTGGTGGGCTGCATTGGCCGAGCGGTGCGCCCCGCCCCGGTGGAGCGCTATCTTGGCGGACGCGCTATCTCAGTGGCGCGCTCTGTCCCAGCGGCGCTGCCCTGCCGGGCACGCATCGGGGCGCTGCTCTATCGCGCGCGCGTACGTACGCGAGGCGAAACGCGCCTCCGCCCGATGCCCCCTCGGCCTTGCGTGGAGGCGCGTTGGCTAGACGAACTGGATGACGAGCTTCTTCCCCATGCCGTCGGCGAGCTGCTGGAGGGTCTTGAGGGTGGGGCTGGTCTTGCCCGTTTCCAGGCGGCTGAGGGCGCTCTGCTTCATGCCGCAGCGTGCCGCCAGCTCGCTCTGGGTGAGGCCCAGTTCCTGCTGTGCGTCCAAGATGGCGTTGATGACCGCGTACTCCGGCTCCAGTCGCTCCCACTCCCGGACGAACTCCGGATCTTTCATCTGCTCGGCAAGATATTCATCAAAGGTAGTCATGGTGATGCCTTTCCTCCCAGTCCTTTTTGTAACGGAGGGCACGTCTTAGCTCTCGTGCGGGTGTCTTCTGGCTCTTCTTTACGAAGCCGTTGGTGACGACGATTTTTCCCTTGCTAAAGAAGAAGTAGAAGATACGCGCATCGTCTCCTTTCGTCTGGATTCGCAGTTCGAAAAGCCCGTCTCGAAGGTGCCGCGAATAGGGGAGGCGCAGCTTCGAACCGTTTTCCTTCAATACGTCCAGGTCGCGGACGGCTTTTGAGCGCAGAGCCGTGGGCAATGAGTCGAGAAACTTCCGAAGTGGCTCGGCGCCGTTCGCCTTACGGTAGAAAATGATCTCGAACACAGACATGCGATCCTCCTCAAGGATATAACAAAATTGTTATATGTCAATGGCCTGGCGGCCTCAGAGGATCTTGCGGGCTTAGGGTGTCCGATGCGTCTCGCCGAAGGCGGGCGATGGACGGTGGCGCCTGGAAGAGACGTCCCCGCACTGGCTCTGCCCTGTAGTATAGGGAACAAATGTTTCAATAAAAGTATTGACTTTTTGAAATGGTCGATTTTGCGCGGAATCTGCGAGAATCGGGATGAATGCAGACGGCGGTTGCCTGAGGGGAGATGCTATGGCAGGGCGTGGGGGAGAGCGGCGGGTGGCGGTGCTGCTGCACGGGTTCGGGCAGAGCGCCCGAAGCTGGGATGCGGTGGCGGAGCTGCTTGCCGCGGACGGCTGGGGCATCTCGGCCGTCGACTGGCCGGGTTTCGGAGCGCGCCGGGGAGAGCGCGACGCGGCCGCGTACTCGCTGGAAGCGCTGTGCGCGCTGCTGGCTGACGAGGTGCGGGCGGTTGCGGCGCGCGAGGGCGCGGCTCCGGTGGTGGTGGGCTACTCGATGGGAGGCCGCGTGGCCGCGGAGGCGCTCGCCTGCGGCC
>CANSQW010000038.1 GCA_947649215.1 uncultured bacterium
CGCCCGGGGCGCCGGCCGGGGCGCCGGGCGCGCCGCCGGGGATCTTCGGGGCGCTGGGAAGCGTGGCCCCGCACTGGTCGCAGACGTCGTTGTTGAAGTCGTTCTTCGCGCCGCACTGCGGGCAGTTCTTCTCCATGCTGATCTCAGCGGGTCTAAAACACATTGCGATACCTCTTTTCTCGTAGGGACTCACACGCGCCTCCTGCGCGTTGCTCAGTGCATCGGGCGCGCGCGAGGCGCATCCCGTTGATGCTAACCGGGGAGGACGTCTCCCTGCTCGCGGCGCTTCTCCAGGTCCTCGGCGATCTGGGCCATCTTCTTGGAGTCAAGGCGATAGCCGAAGAAGAAGGCCACGAAGGCGATGACGAAGGCCACAGCCGGGATGATGCAGATGATGTTGATCATGCCCTGGGCCAGCTCAGGGGTGGCCTCCATACCGCGGGTGAAGCCGATGGCGGCCAGGCCGAAGCCGGTGAGCAGGCCGGCCACCGCGTTGGCGATCTTCGGGCACCACTGGAAGGTGGACATGATGAAGGCCTTGGCGGTCTTGCCGTCACGCCACTCGCCGTAGGCGATGGCGTTGGACTGCATGCCCATCATGGTGCCGTTCATGAAGTTCATGCCGAAGTAGCAGGCGCAGATGCACACGATGAAGGCCATCTGGCCGGTGGCGCCGATGAAGTAGCAGGCGATCATGGACACGGCGGAGATGCCGATGCCGGCCAGGTAGGTGGTGCGGATGCCCACCATGCGGGCGATGGGCTCGGACACGAAGGTGGCCACGAGGCCGGTGATGTTGCAGGCGGTGAGCATGACGGCGGCCATGGCCACGTCGCCGAAGGCGTAGGTGAACACGTACATGGCCATGGACTGGATGGTCATCTGGGCGATGAAGCGGATGATCTCGGCGAACAGGCCGATGAGCGCCGGCAGGTTGGTCAGCCAGTACTTGAGCATCTCGCCAAGGTTGACCTTGTCGCCCTTGGGGATGGCGGGAACCTCGCGGCCCTCCTTCTTGGCGAGCGCGCGATCCTCGCAGATCTTCTGGGTCGGGTCCATGCCGTCGATCTTCTTGAACATGACGATGAACATCACGATCATGATGATGCCGAACACGAGCGCCAGCACGGTGAAGCCGGCCGGGCCCGCGTTCTGGGCGTTCTCACCGGCGGGCACGCGGTAGACCAGGCCGTTGATGGCCAGGATGGCGGGCAGCGAGATGGCGGCGAAGAGCACCTTCACCAGCATGTTGCCCTGGGCCTTGCGCTGCGAGAGCAGGGTGCGGTCGGCCTCGGTGTGGCTGATGACCGGCACGATGGAGGTGGCCGCGATCATGAAGAAGCTCGCGAAGAAGCCGCCGACGATCTGGAAGAAGATCATCCAGGCGGTCTTGGCGCCCATGTCCAGAAACGCGGGGTCCACGAACGTCATGAGCAGGCAGACGAACGTGGCGGGCGGCGCCACCAGGAGCCAGCTGCGGTACTGGCCGTGCTTGAGCCACACGCGCTCGATGATGATGGCGGCGATGATCACGAAGAACCACTCGCCCACGCCGGTCACTGCTTTGACCGTGCCCATGACGGTCGGCTCCAGACCGCAGATCTCGGTCAGGAAGTAGGCCCAGTAGTTGCTGTTCATCTGGTTGAACGCCGTCCAGGTGAGCATGCCCAGGCCGTAGATGAGGCCGAGCGCCTGGGTCACGTTGTTCTGAACGGCCGCTACGGCCTTGTCACCCAGAGAAGAAATCTTCTCACTCATTGTTTTCCCCTAACAGACGAATACGGGTGGGATGACCCCGGGCGCCTCATCCCCGAAGCGCCCGGGGCGTGACGCCTTCTACTCCTCGACGGTGAAGATGACCACACGCGGCTTGGTGGCCTTCCGGGCCAGCTCCTCCACCGGGCCGAACTCCATGCAGAGCGCCTGGCAGTGGTGCACGCAGGCCGGAACCTTGCCGGCGGCCAGGCGGTCGGCGCACAGGTCGCAACGCTGGGTGGGCAGGGGCACGAAGTCCCACTCCCACTTGTCGTCGTCGAGCTTCCACGGGCCGATCTGGGAGAGCTTGATACCCCATTCGCCCTCTTCGAGCCCCTTCTCCACCTTGCAGGCCATCTCGCAGGTATGGCAGCCGGTGCAGAACTCGTAATCAATCAAAAGACCCTGTTGTGCCATGAGTCTTCTCTCCTTTCCGTGAGACGGCCCTTACGCCTTGTAGTGGTCGGCGAACTGCTGCTCGAACGTCTCGCCGTAGCCCTCCGGGGCCGGGTACACCTTGCACAGCTGGGTCTTGTAGGACGAGCCGTAGCCGCTCGGGCCGAAGTCACCCTGGACGGTGCAGCAGTTGATGTTGGACTCGAACACGCCGAAGAGCGAGGGCTCCTCCGGGTCGCGCTCGGGGAACCACCAGCCGTGCTCGGCGCTCACGACGCCCTTCATCATGGTGTCGGTCACGTGGGCCACCTCGATGGCCTTGCCATGGGAGTTCTCGATGACGCACCACATGCCCTCCTTGATGCCGGCCGCGGCCGCATCCTCGGGGTTGATGGCGAACATGGGCCACTTGTGGAACTCGCGCATGGACTTGAGCTGGCGATGCTCGGAGTGGAAGTACTGCCAGCAGCGGCGGCCGGTGGTCAGCACCAGCGGGTACTCCTTGTACAGCTCCGGCGTGGAGACCGGGCTCTCGGGCGGCTCCAGGAAGTAGGGCAGCGGGTCCATCCCGACGTTGTTGTACATGTTGCAGAAGAACTCCACGCGGCCGGACAGCGTGTTGAAGCCCGGCTGGCCGTCGAAGCGGATGGCGCCCTTCTCGTGCTTGCGGTACTCGAAGTCGGGGAAGATGATGACCTTCTCGCGCAGCTCGTCCATGGTGATCTGGATGGGCACGGTGGCCATGTTGTTGGTGCAGAACTCCAGCATCTCCGGCACGTCGTCCCAGTAGAACAGGTCGGGGTTCATCTTCTTGCCCAGCTCGAGCATCATCTGCTCGTCGCCCACGGCGTCGCCGGTCTGGGTGACCTTGACGATGGAGCGCAGCGGGGTGTACCAGCCGCGCACGCCGTTGCGCTCGCAGCTCATGGCCATGGGGATGAACAGGTCGCCGATGGCCATGGCGGTGGGGGTCATGAACAGGTCGCAGATGACCACGTGATCCATGTCCTTGTAGCAGTCATAGACGCGCTTGGCCTGGCCGGCCATGTTGGTGAAGGCGGTGGTGGAGCACAGGAACAGCATCTTCACCGGGTAGGGGTCGCCCGTCTCGGCCGCATGGAGGATAGCCTCGGGGATGGCGTGGCCGCCCTTGCCGATGGCGTTGAGGGCGCCCCAGTTGCCGTCGTCGCCCAGGCGGTCCTTGCGGACCTCAGGGCCGAGGCCCTTGGCCACGTTCTCGCGGATGTCGGACTGCACGTAGCCGAAGTTGATGCAGACGAAGCCGCCGGGGTTGTCGATGTTGCCGGTCATGGCCTGGAGCAGCGCCACGGCATGCGCCGTGCCGTTGGCCCACTTGTTCTGGTCGAAGGCCACGCCCCACTGCAGCGTGGTGACGCCGGCGGTGCCGATGAGGCGGGCGGCGGCCACGATCTTCTCGGCCGGAACCCAGCAGATCTCGGCGGCGCGCTCGGGCGTCCAGTCGGCCACGCGCTCCTTGTACTCGTCGAAGCCGTAGCACCACAGGTCGACGAACTGCTTGTCGTAGAGCTCCTCCTCCACCATGACGTGCCCGATGGCCAGGGCTAGGGCGGCGTCGGTGCCGGGACGCACCTGGAGGTACAGCTCGGAGTGGGCCGAGAGCCAGGTGACCTGCGGGTCGACGGTCATCAGCTTGGAGCCGCGCTTCATGCAGTCGATGATCCAGTGGCCGAAGAAGCCGTCGGCGTTGGCGCGCAGCGGGTTGTTGCCCCAGATCATGAACAGGTCGGGGCGACGGTACTCCGGATGATCAAAGCGCGCCTCGTTGAGCTGGCCGCAGTCGGCGATGAAGGTGTTGCCGAAGATGGCGTTCATGCCCTGCATGCGCGGGGTGTAGCAGCAGTTGCCGGCCAGCAGGCCCGCGTTGTCGTTGGGCGTGCCGAAGGCGCCGTGGCCCAGCACGTTGGACTGCCAGGTGGCGTTACGGCCGGTGCCGGCGCCGGTGCAGATGGACTTGGCACCGTACTTCTCGGTGGTGTCCTTCACCATCTCGATGCACAGGTCGTAGGCCTCGTCCATGGTGATCTGGACCCACTTGTCCTTGCCACGGTCGCTGCGATCGCGCTTCATCGGATGGATGATGCGATCGGGGTGGTACACGGCTTCCACCATGGCCAGGCAACGCATGCACAAACGGCCGTCGGTGACCGGTGAGTTGGGGTCGCCCTCCACCTTGACCAGCTTGCCGTCCTTGTCGGTGTAGAACAGAATGCTGCAGCCCTGGTGGCAGCCGGGTGCCGACCACTGGCACGTTCGGGTGACCGTCAGGTCGCCCTCCTGGTACTGCCAGTCCTTCTTGTACACATCGGGATTAAAGCACTCCCTCATGCGCAGCTCCTTTCTTCTCTCTCAGGCGCCGAGGCGCCTCCTCGGCGCTACTTGACGCGCTCTCCGTTTTTCTGGGCGCGGGCCCAGACCCCCAGAAGGATCAGGTTGTCGTCAGACACGACGTTGTCCGCGCCGATCTTGTGGTAGGTCATGCGCGTCTGCAGCTCCTCCGGATCGCGGAACTCATAGCGGATGTAGAGATCCCCGTCGAGGAGGTACGCCTCCTTCGTCTCCAGCATGTCGAGCGTCGGTGCGTATTTATCGAGCACCTCTTGTTCAGCCATTTGAACCTCCTTTACAATTGGCCCTAGAACAGAACGAACCGGCCAGCCGGTTAGGTCGTCTTCCCCCCTTTCGACGAAACAAAACCCACTCATCTGTGATCGCGAGCTCTCAAAGCCTCGGCTCTCCGCAGTCTTCCATGCGGGCCTTGCGGGCGCATCTGCTAGTGGGTATGAAATGGGGGCCGCTTTGGAAAACGTGCTGTCTGAGCAGGGGAAAGGAGTGCGGGTATGACGCAAAGTATTAGCACGGGAGAAACGCCTTCGGAGGGCACGCTCACCGAGGTGGCCCTGCGCGGCATGGTGGGGTACCTCCTGTTCATGACCGCTCAGCTCGGCAGCCTCTACAGCCCCATCCTCAGCACGGCCCAGACGGCTGAGGCGCCGGCCTTCTGCCTCATGCGCTGTGCGGCGCTGGGCTGCACCGCCGCCTTCTACTTCGTGTTCTCGCGGTTCGTCCACGGCCGCGACCGGCTGGTGCGCTCCGCGGCGGCGAAGGCAGGCGGCACGCTCGCGCAGCTGCCGCTGCCGCTGCTGGTGATCTTCGAGGCGGCGACGGGGGCCGAGGCTCCCCTGGCCGTGGTGACCGCGGCCTGGATGCTCTGGGGCTTCGCCCACGGGCTGCTCACCTGCTCGTGGACCGACGCCAAGAGCAACCTAGAGGAGTCCTCAGCCACCAAGATCGCGTTCTGGTCGTTCGCCCTCTCGGCGTTCCTCATCACCGGCCTGCTCATGCTCGTCCCCGCCGCCGGCCTGGGCGCGCTCGTGCTCATGGGAGCCATCGCCTGCGTGCTGCTGCTGGCCGCGCCGCGGCGGGCGGCCGACGACTCGAGCGAGTACGGCGACGAGTGGCTGCGCGCCAAGAGCAGCTTTCGCATCAGCGGCTCCTACGTCATGGTGGTGGACGGCGCCCTCATCAGCTTCGCCGCGGGTATCATGATGATGAGCGCTCTGCGCGGGCAGTTCCCCATCGTGCTGGTGGGCGTGGCGTTCATCGGCGCGGCGGCGGTGTTCTACGCGCTTAAGAAGACCAACGCCGCCCTGCTCTCGCTGCGTCGCAGCCAGCTGGTGTTCCTGCCCCTCATCGCCGGCGGCCTGGCCGTCATGGGCTTCGCGAAGACGCCGGTGGTGGGCGCTGTGGCCTTCGTCCTGTTCGCCATCTTGTACCTGTTCGACTTCGCCAACCGATCGGTGCTGTCGCTGCGCAGCAACCTGCTGCCCGTCTCGCCCACCTACTGCTTCTCACGCGGGCGCATCTTCATCATCGTCGGGCAGGCAATCGGGTGGGTGCTGGCCGCCTACCTCACCTCGTCGGGCGCGGCGGCAGCGCCGCTGGTGACCACGACGCTTACCGTCCTCATGTGCGCCTACGTGTCCATCGGCACCGCCAATCCCGAGAAGTACCCCCTCATCGACGGCCTGGCCGACGACGGCATGGAAGCGACCCCCCCCCCCAGGACGATCTGCCGGCCGAGGAGCCCGTGGTGGAGCACCCCTACCGCAGCCGCTGCCTGAGGGCCGCCCAGCGCTACGACCTCACCCCGCGTGAGGGCGAAATCCTCTCCTATCTGGCCCGCGGCCGTAACGCGAAGTACATCGCCGACCAGCTGTTCGTAGCCGAGCGCACGGTGAAGACCCACACCTACCACATCTACCAGAAGATGGACATCCACTCCCAGCAGGAGCTCATCAACATCGTGGAGGGGATGGAGTAGCGACGGGAGAAGAGCGGCGGGACGGGAGCGCGCTGCGGCGGCAGAGCGGGGTGCGCCGCGGCTGAGCGAGGAGAGGAGCGGGGGGGCCGCGGCCACGCGAGCACGCGTGCGTCTTCCCGGATGCCGCGTGGCGGGCGTTCGACCAGGTGACCGCCGCGGCTGCGCGAGTACGCGCGCGCCTCCCGTGCAGCTGCGTGCCGGAGACGCGCTCCGCGGCGGGGCGTGCGGAATCGCCTTCCTGAAGACCTCCACGGAGGCGGTCGAAGAGTTAACCCTGGCTTTTTCCTGGGAAACGCCCGCAAGAAGACCGAGAGATGCGGAAAGACGCTCGCCCAACCGCGCACAACCTCGTTTTCTGGCAGATTCGCGCCTAATCCTCCTCAGGCGCCAGCTTCGCCGCCTCCTCGGGGGCGAGGCCGCCGCGGAGGGCACGCCGCCGCCGAAGCGCCTGGCCGCCTTCCACCAGCATGAGAATCAGGTAGCCCGCGCTCGACACCATGAGACCACCCGCCGCCGTCTGCCCGCCCAGCACCGTCACGCTGACGAAGCCGATGACCACCGGCGCGAGCGACGCGCCCAGCGATATGCACGACAGCGCGATGGACACCGCCAGCGTGACGAGTCGAGGATTCACCGCCTTCGAGATGTAATACACGGTGCTGATCTGCTGAATGCCCACACCCAACCCGATGAGCACGCCGCCCGCCACGATCACCGGCAGGCTGCCGCCGAGCGACACCACGAGCATGCCCAGCGACAGCAGCCCGAAGCCCACGGTGAGCGTGAACCGCCCCAGGCGTCGCGACACCGCGCCGTAGAGCACGCCCAGGATAAGCGACACGATGCTGATAGTGGACGATATGCCTGCGATGTCCGCGGTGTTGCCCAGCTGTCGCTCCTGCACGAGCAAAGCGATGTTGGTGTAGTAGCCATACAGGCACATCATGGCAAAGAAGAACAGCACGAACAGGTACACCACCCGCGGCCGCAGCAGCTCCCGCAACCCCTCGGCCCGATGCTCGCGGTCGATGAGTCGCTTATCCAGATCGCCCTTGGGCAGGCAGAAGTGCGTCACCAGGAGCACGGGAATGACCCCCAGGTACACCAAGAAGGCATTGCCCCAGTGCGTAAGCGCGAGAAACCCGACGCACAGGGTGACGCACACCTCTCCCAAGTAGTTGAAGCACTGCTTGAAGCCGAGGACTCGGCTGCGCTCGCCGTCCTCCTCCCAGCGCTGGCAGATGATGGCGTTGGCCAGCGGATGCAGGAAGCCCTGGCCTATGCCGATACAGGCGCTGCATGCGAACATGGCGTAGATGGTGGGCTCGGGGAACACGACGGGGATCATGCCGCCGACGAAGATGATGACGAGCGCGAACTCGGCCAGGCGCTTCTTGTGCACGTAGGCCGCCAAGAACCCCGCTAGCAGCGTGCCGGGGATGCTCACCATGGGCGGAAGCGCCAAGATCATCTGGATGACCGTCACCGGCACGTCCGGATAGGCGTCGCGCAGCACCCCCAGGATGGACGAGAACGACTGGAACACGCTGTCGTAGACAGCGAACCCGCAGACGGGTATGAGCATGATCGCATAGCGGATCTTGAAGTACGACGCCAGCCTTCCGAGCAAATCCCCCATTGGCGCTGCCCCCTTCGCAGCCGGGCTGGCTAACGGCGCCTCGGCGCCTTCGCGCAGCCTCCGTCATTGCTGATCGTGGGGGTAATCATGCCTTCTCGGAGGGGCGCTGTCGTGAGCCTCTGAGTATCTTTCCGCCTGATACCGGCAGTATCATTTTTGAGTTCCGCCAGGTAGAACGCCTGCGATGAGAAGGGCACGAGCACCCTGTCCCGCCGGCTGCGCCACGCAGCGAGGATCGGGGCGGCTCGGCCGCGCCCCGCCGAGCGCCAGGCGCCGCGCCTCTCCCTCGCCGCCCGACCGCCACAGCGAGCGCGCCGTCGGGCCCGCACGTAGTCCCGCGTCGAAAAATGGCCAAAAATGACGACCTGACGACAAGGCGCGGCACGCGCCCGATGGCT
>CANSQW010000039.1 GCA_947649215.1 uncultured bacterium
ACGCCCGCCTCCGCGCCCGCCGCCGACGGGGGCGCGTCCGCATCCGCCCCAGGCGCCGCAGGGCAAGCGCCGACGGTCGCCGCCCGCGCCACGAACCAGCCCGCGACAGGCACCCCCGTCCCCCTCACCTTCATCCGCGCCCCGCGCATCGAGCGGCTAGGCCCCGGCGTCCAACCGCTCGTCACCCTGGACGGCCAGCCCGTCGCTGTCCAGTACGGCAGCCAGATAGGCGCCGCCTTCCACCCCGAGCTCGACGAGGATGAGCGAATCTACCGGCGCCTCCTCGATCTAGCGCAATAGCCGAAGCGCCCGCATCCCGGCGGCACGGCGGGACAACGCCGCAGCGTGCGTACGCCGGGCCGCGCGCTGCGGCAAAAGCCGGCGCAGCTGCCCCCCCCCGCACACCCTCCCCGCCAACAAAAAAAAGAGGGACGCCGGCCCAGACGGCCGACGCCCCTCTCCGCTTCCGGCCTCTCGCCGTCCGCGGCCTAGTACCAGGGCACCACCAGCGTCAGCGGCATGGCGGCCACCAGCACCAGCAGGCGCAGGACGAAGCCGCCCACCAGCACGCCGGCGTCAGACGCGAAGCTGATCCAGTGCGCCTTGCGGCTCTCCTCGAACTCCTTGGGGCTGAAGAACAGCAGCCACGTCTCGAGCGCCGTCGGCAGCACCAGGCCCACCAGGATGAACAGGAACCAGAAGGCCAGCGCGCAGTCCCCGCCCACCAGGTTCATGACCGACTCCCAGCCGGCCGGGCTCGCGTTCGACGCCGTCACGAACAGCAGCGACGCCACCAGCACCAGCTCGATGATGGGCAGGCAGAAGTGGAACTTCTTGAACACGCCCACGCGGTTGAACTCCTCCGGATGGCGGAAGATGGCCACGCAGAGCACCGCCGCCATGCCGGTGGACATGGCCGACACGAGGAACAGGATGGGCAGCAGCGCGTTGTTCCACAGCGGGAACGTCTTGCACACGCCCAGCAGGCAGCCGGTGTAGACGGCCACGCACACGCCGAACACCGCCGCCGCGATGTCGAGCCACAGCGGCACCCGGCGCTTGGCCAGGTCGAGCCCCGCGCCGATGAGCGCCAGGATGGTGAAGCCGCCCAGGAACACGACGCCCCAGGTCATCACCGAGCCGAAGTTGGTGAGCAGCAGCGCGAAGCGCAGCGGGTTGTGCAGGCCGGCCGTCGCGTCGAACATGAGCAGGCACAGGCCCACGATCACCACCACCGGCGCGATGACGCGGCCGATGCGGATCATGTTCACGGCCTCGGGATGGCGCCAGCGCAGGAAGGCCGCGCTCACGTAGGCGCCGCCGCCCAGACCCGCCAAGAACAGGTACCACGCGATGATGGAGTTCCAGATAGGTTCGAAGGTCATCTCAATCACCTCACGTAGTAGATTTTCGCTTTGGTCAGATCGCCGGCGATGGGCGCGGCGCCGGTCTCCACGATGGCCTTGGAGATCTCGCTGTCAGGATCGTCCAGGTCGCCGAAGATGCGGCAGCCGGTCAGGCACGCCTCCACGCAGGAGCACATCTTGGTGCCGTCCTCGGCCGCCACCGTGCAGAAGCGGCACTTGTCCACCGCGCCGGTCTGCGAGTTGCGCACGCGCACCTGGTAGGGGCAGGCGGCCACGCAGTACAGGCAGCCGATGCAGCGCCCCTGGTCCACCTCGACGATGCCGTCGGTGCCGTACTTGGCAGCACCGGTGGGGCACACCGACACGCAGGGGGCGTCCTCGCAGTGCATGCACTGCAGCGGCACGTGCTCCACGCGCACGCGGGGGAAGGTGCCCACCTCGCGCTCCTCGAAGCGGATGAAGGCCTCGTCGGGAAGCAGGTCGTTCTGACGCTGGCAGGCGGTGCGGCAGGCGTAGCAGCCGATGCACTTCTTCGTGTTGATGAGCATTCCGTAGTTAGCCATTACGCACCTACCTTCTTGATCTTAACGGTGGCCTCCTGCGTCATGGCCGAGCCGTAGGCGGGTTCGATGTGGAAGGGCACGTAGTCCATGATGCGCAGGCCGAACCCGTAGGCCGTGTGCTGCTCAGGCACCGAGCAGCCGAAGTGGCTGGGGATGTACACCACACCCGGCGCGATGCGCTCGGTCACGCGCACCTTCGACGTGCCGGAATGCTGCTCGTTCTCCACCACGCACTCGTCGTTGTCCTCGATGCCGAGGGCCGCCGCATCCGCCGCGCTGATCCACGGTCGGTCGAGCCCGTACTGCTCGGCGATGTTCATGAGCTCGGGGATGTTGGCCGTCTGGGTGTGCGTCATGATGGCCTCCTTGCCGCCTACCAGGCGGAAGGCGCCGTCCTCGGGGACGGTCTGCGGCTCCACCCACACCGGGCTCGCCGACAGCCCCGCCTTGGCGCAGGCCTCGCTCGTGAACTGCACCTTCTTCGTGGGCGTGTTCCACTTGGGCGCGGCGCCGTAGGCGAAGGCCTTCTCGGGGAACTGCACGGTGCCCACGAGCCGCAGGCTGTCCAGGTCGAGCCCGACGGTCTTGAGCTGAGCGTCGGCCAGCTCCTCTTGGGTGAAGGCGAAGTACTCGCCCACGCCGCACGCCTCGGCCAGCTCGGTGAAGATCTGGTCGCAGGACTTCGTGTTGGGATGGATGACGTCGAGCACCTGGGAGCGCAGGGCCACGTAGGGAACCTTGCCGCCGCCGAACTCAGGCAGCTCCGCGCGCTCGAGGTAGCTGGTCTCGGGCAGCACGTAGTCGGCGAGCAGCGCCGTCTCGGACATCTGCACGTCGCAGACCACCATGAGCTCCAGGTTGGAGAGCGCCTCGGCCAGGTAGGCCGGGTTGGAGTAGCCCGCCGCCATGTTGGAGTTGTAGAAGAACATGCCCTTGAGCACGCCGGCCTTGGCCATCTCGCCGGCGAACACGGCCGAGCCCATGGAGGCGGCGGCCAGCGGGTACTCGGCGGTGCCGAGCAGCGTGCCCTCCGGCTTGGGCGGCGCGGCGAAGCGGGGGTCGTCCAGCTTGCCGGCCGCGGCGCTCGAGGTGAGCAGGGCGCCGCCGGGCTGGTTCCAGCAGCCGAGCAAGGTGTTGAACAGGGCCACCGCACGCGCCGTCTCGCCGGAGTTGGCGTAGGCGCAGCCGTAGGCGCCGCGCCAGCTGGGCTCGATGGAGGCCGCGGGCGCCGCCTCGGCGAACTCGGCGGCCAAGCGCTCGATGGTGTCGGCGGGAACGCCGGTGAT
This sequence comes from uncultured bacterium, assembly GCA_947649215.1. GTDB lineage: Bacteria > Actinomycetota > Coriobacteriia > Coriobacteriales > Eggerthellaceae > Enterorhabdus. The sequence continues at coordinate 3,217 of CANSQW010000039.1, forward strand.
CTGCTCGGCCCAGGCCGGCGTGCAGCCGGAGATGGCCTCGGCCCACTCGTCGAAGCCCACGCCGTTGGCGGCCACGAAGTCCGCGTCGTAGAGGTGGTTCTTGATGAGCACGTTGCTCATGGCCAGCACGAGCGCCAGGTCGGTGCCAGGGGTGATGGGCACCCACTCGGTGGCGAACACGGTGGAGTTGTTGCACCGCGGATCCACCATGACCAGGCGCGAGCCGTTCTCATAGGCACGCTCGAGCGCAGCCACCTGGCTCGGGCGGATGCCGTCGCAGTAGCTGCGGCCGATGAACATGGTCATACGGGAGTTCTCGACGTCCGACACCCAGTCGCCGGCGCCGATGGCCTGGGTGATACCCGAGACCTTCGACAGGTTGCACGCGGCGCCGTGGGTGTAGCTGTTGGGCGAGCCGAGGGCGGTCATGAAGCGCTTGGCGTAGTAGGAGCCCGACGGACGCGGATCCTGCACCAGCGCGAGCGCGCCCGGGCCGTCCTTCTCGATGATCTCGCTCACCTTCTCGGCGATCTCAGCATAGGCCTGATCCCAGGAGATGGCCTCGAAGCGCCCCTGCGCGTTCTTCTTCAGGGGATCGGTCAGGCGGTCTTTGGAGTAGGCGATCTGCGAGTAGCCGTAGCCGCGAGCGCACAAATGCCCGCTCGCATTGGGGTTCTGGGGGTCGCCGATGAGCTTGGTGAGCTTACCGTCAACCACATAGGCGGTGTAGCCGCATTTGCTGGAGCAGGCGTTGCACAGCGTGTGGACGGCCTCGGTGCGGCCCTCCCCGGCTTCCTCCTCGGCATGGGCCTGCTGCCAGGCGCCGAAGCTCGTGAAGCCCACAGCCGCTGCCGCGGCCACGCCAGCGCTTCCCGCCAGAAAGCTGCGCCTCGTGATAGCGTTTTCTGACATAGCTGCTTCCTCTCTTATAACTTACGCGACAGAATCCATCGCGCATCCGTTCAGCGCGCCCTCCTCGAAGGGCTCCTGCTGGGCGACGATGCCCATGATCAGGTCGACGAGGCCGATGTAGAAGCTCGCGTCCTCGTCCAGGCCGAGCAGCCGCGCCCGATACGCGGTGAGCCAGCCGAAGCGCTCCGCCAGGAAGGCGAGCGCCGGGCCCTCCATGCCCGAGCGCAGGAGCACGGCCACCAGGTCGAGCTCGAGTGCCAGGTGATCGGGGCAGGCGGCGAACGCGGGGGGCACCTCCAGCCCCAGGCCGTCCGTCACGTCGCGCACGTAGAGCGCCGCGTCCCCCAGGTAGCCGCCCCCAGCGGGAACGCCGGGATCGGTGGGGTGAGCGGGGCGGTGCAGCGACTCCACGGGAACGACCGAGTCGGGCAGCCCGCCGGTAAAGTGCCGCGCGGCGAAGTCGCTCTTCTCCTGATAGCTCGGAGGGGCGAACAGCGCCGAGAGCTCGCGCGCCGACAGGAACTCCTGAAGCGGGAGCCGCGCCCTCAAGTCGCTCAGGCGCTGGCCGTCCGCGCCAAGGGGGCGATTATCCTGCAGCAGGCGCCGGGCGCCCGCCAGGAAGTCAGACCATTGGGCGGATTCGGTCAGCTCGTTCCACTCGTCCTCCCCCACCGGGCCGAAGCACTGGGCCAGGGTGGAGAACACCGCCGCGTCTTCCATAGTCGCTCCCTCCTTTCGTTGACTGCCAGGCAGCAGGGCGCCGCCTCTTCGGATGCGTGGGGCGTACCGGCCGCTAGGCCTGGTACACGGTGGTAGCCGAGACCACGCCCTCGTCGATGCACTTCTGCGCGATGTCCTCCCAATCGACGAACTGAATGGCCCCGTTGGGGCACTGGTCGGCGCAGCGGCCGCACGAGATGCACTTGGTGGACTTGTCCGTCTTGGAGCTGATGCGGGGCATGTTCCACGGGCAGGCCTGGGTGCACATGCCGCAGCCGATGCACAGCTCGTCGTCGACCACGCGCGCGCCCGTCTTCTCGCTCGGGTGGATGGCGTGGACGGGGCAGTACTTCATGCACCAGGCGTCCTTGCACTGGTAGCACTGCTTGACGGTGAACTCGCAGTCGCCGTAGATGCCGCCGCCGGTGCCGACGCCGTAGCCGAAGTTATAGGTGTCCCACACGCGCACGCGGGCGATGTGCTGGTCGACGTAGCCGTCATTCTTGAGCGTGCAGCTCATCTCGCAGCGCTGGCAGCCGGAGCAGCGCGCGCGGTCGGTGATGATCATCTTGGTGGGCGTGGTGCGCACGTCGATGCGCCCCGACGCGATGGCCTGCTGGGTCACGCCCCACGAGGCCAGCACGCCGCCGACCACCAGGCCCGCGACGCCGCAGCCGGCCATGGCCAGAACCTGGCGGCGCGTGACGTTGGACTTCTTCGCGCCGTCGGCCTGCTCGGCGGCAGGGGCGGCCGGCGCAGCCTCGGGGGCGGCCTCGGCCGTCTGATCCACAGGGGCTTTGCTGTTGTTAGCGTCTGTCATGTTCGTTTCCCCCTCGCTTATATAAGTGGGTGTCGAATGATGGTGTCAGGAACTCAGGTGCCTGCCCCACCGGGCTCAGCCAGCCCTCGAAAAGCTGACCAGACCACACAACATGACGAAGGGTAGGCCAGCACGCCGCCGACCGTGTCCCCTGAATGAGGAGAAATCATGTACCCCGTAACGCCGCCGCAGGAAAAGGAGGGTACACCGCGCTGCTGGCCAGGGAATCGTTACCTTCCCGTAAGAAAAGTACCCTGCGTCGGAGGGTACGGGGTACCCGCGCACCATGGCACAATCCTGACAGCGGACATGCATCGGTATCCGTATCTGTGCTCCCTATCGGCTCGAGAGACGACCACACAACACCGTCTCGTATAGGCAAGAGATTTGGAGTATGAACCATGGCTGATGCAACGAAAGACGCGAATACGTCGTACGGCTGGACCGGCAAGATTCTGCGCGTCAATCTGACTGACGGTACCATCTCAGTCCAATCCACCGAGCCTTATAAAGAGTACATCGGCGGCATGGGACTGGCCAACAAGATCATGTACGACGAGGTTCCCGCAGGAACCGACCCCTTCTCCCCTGAGAACAAGATCATCTTCGCCGTCGGCCCGCTGACGGCGTCGGGCGTGCCCCTGGCGGGCCGCACCACCATCTGCTCGCTCTCCACGTTCACCAAGGACCACCTGGTGGTCGACGCCCACTGCGGCGGCATGCTGGGCGCGCGCATCAAGCAGGCCGGCTGGGATGCCGTGGTGCTCGAGGGCGCCGCCGCCGAGCCCGTCTACGTGAACATCGACAACGGCGACGTCACCATCAAGTCCGCCGAGGGCGTGTGGGGCCTGGGCACCCGCGCCACCACCGAGGCGCTCTCGCGCCGCGAGGGCACCGACGTGTGCGTGGCCGCCATCGGACCTGCTGGCGAGAACCTGCTGCCCTACGCCTGCATCATCAACTCGCGCAACCACTCCGCCGGCGCCGGCACCGCCGCCGTCCTGGGCTCCAAGAACGTCAAGGCGCTCGTCGTGCGCGGCAACGGCGCGGTCAACGTGGCCGACCCGCAGGCCGTGGCCGACCTGTCCGACTACATGCTGAGCGAGATCATCGGCTCCAACAACAACCACGTGGTGCCCTCCACCCAGCAGGAGTGGGCCGAGTTCTACGACGCCGGCTCGCGCTGGACGGCCCGTAACGGCCTGTACTGGGCCGCAGCCGAGGGCGGCCCCATCGAGACCGGCGAGCCGCAGCCCTACCAGATCAACAAGGTGGGCTACCGCTGCATGAAGTCGGTCAAGGACCTGGGCCTGGCCGCCGAGCAGTACACCATCAAGATGGACGGCTGCCACAGCTGCCCCATCCACTGCTACTCCGACATGCGCGTGGAGGCCGCCGAGGACACCTCCGGCTTCGCCACCACCGGCAACACCTGCGCGGCCAACTTCCCCGTCAGCGTGTACATGGAGCCCTTCCTGCAGATGGGCCTCAAGGACCGCGGCGACCTGTCGGTGCTGTGGGACACCACCACCTCCAACACCATGGACAACATGGGCCTGTGGTGCAACTACGCCCAGCTCTACCGCGACATCGCCTACTGCCATGTCAACGGCGTGTTCCAGCGCGTCCTGCCGGCCGAGGAGTACGCCTCCATCCACTGGGAGAAGTTCTCGCCCGAGGTGTGCGACCCCACGGTCATGGTGGAGATCATCAACAAGATCGTCGACCCCACTACCGAGATCTCCTACCTCGCCCACGGCCCGTTCACGTGGTGCGAGCGCTGGGGCGAGCAGGCGTGGTTCGACAACGCCAAGTCCACGCTCATCAACTACCGCGGCTGGCCCGTGCACCACGCCATCGAGTGCTTCGGCCAGGTGGGCGGCGTGTACAACATGCTGTTCAACCGCGACGACATGATCCACTCCGCCGTCAACTTCCAAGGCTGCGGCCTGCCCTTCGAGATCAAGCAGGCCATCGCCGAGGAGGTCTGGGGCGGCGCCGACGCCATCACGCCGGACAAGGACTACTCGCCGATGAACGAGCATAAGGCCAACTTCTGCTGGTGGTCGGTGGTCACCGACGTGCTGCACGACTCGCTCACCCTCTGCAACTGGGTGTGGCCCATGACCATGAGCCCCACGCGTCAGCGCGACTACCGCGGCGACCTGGACCTGGAGGCCAAGTTCTTCAAGGCCGTCACCGGCCAGGACGTGACGACCGAGCAGCTCTACGAGGCCGGCGCCAAGATCATGACGCTCCAGCGCGCCAACACCGTGCGCGGCATGACCAAGGCCGACGGCAGCTACGGCAACAACAACCTCCGCGCCGACCACGACGTGATCACCGAGTGGGTGTTCACGAAGGATCCGGACAAGCAGCCGTTCACCAAGGGCACCGACAAGATGGACCGCGAGGACTTCCAGACGGCGCTCACCATGGTCTACGAGCAGTTCGGCTGGGATCCGCAGCTGGGCTGCCCCACGGCCGCCTGCCTGGACGCCTACGGCATGGCCGACGTCAAGGACGAGCTGGCCGGCCTGGGCCTGCTGCCCTAGCGGCGCGCCGGCGAGGCCGACTGACGGCAGCCACGGCAGCCGGCCTCGCGTCCCGCTCCCACCAAACCCGCGGCGTTCGCCATGGCGCCGTACTCTGAGGGAGCCCCGCCGGCTGGCGGGGCTTCCTCGTGCGTGGGGGGGGGC
>CANSQW010000040.1 GCA_947649215.1 uncultured bacterium
GCCCCGGCCGCGCCCGGCGCCCCGGCCGCTCCTGCAGCCCCCGGCGCCCCGGCCGCGCCTGGCGTTCCCAAGCCGCCGTCCCAGGGCTAGCCCGACGAGGCGCGAGGAGGCCCCATGTGCTTCGGAAGCTGTCGCGTGACCTGCGACAACTGCAAGCCCAAGTTCATCTGGTGCGCCCAGTGCGGACGCAAGAACCTTCTCGTGTTCAAGCGGTGCAAGCAGTGCGGAGCCCCCTTCACCGACAAGATGAAGGACGCGGCGCGCGCTGACTGGGCGGCCAAGGCCGCCGAGCGCGGCAACCGCCGAGACGATTAAGCGAGAGAAGCGAGAGAGAGGAAGAGCAATGGCCATGGATAAGGAATGGCGGGTTGAAGAGGGCGACCTCATCAAGACTCGCACCTGCGGCTGGTCCCCTCCGGGGTGCCACCCGGTGGGATGCGGCATGTTCATCTACACCGACAAGGACGGCAACTTCGTCAAGGTCGAGGGCGACCCGGATCATCCCATCACCCAGGGGCGCCTCTGCCCGCGGTGTTTGGCCATGGGGGAGTTCCTCAACCATCCCGATCGCATCAAGTACCCCATGAAGCGTGCCCGCGAGGATCGCGGCAAGGACAAGTGGGAGCGCATCACGTGGGATGAGGCCCTTGACATCCTCGAGACCGAGGTCCGCAAGATCTGGGATACCTACGGACCGGAGTCCATCTACGTGTCCAAGGGCACCGGCCGCGAGGCCACCGAGTACGCGCCGCCCATGGCCCAGGCTGTGTTCAAGACGCCCAACAACGCCTTCATGATGTCCGGCGCGTCGTGCTACGGCCCGCGCACGGTCATCGGCGACTTCCTGCTCGGCGCGGGCTATCCCGAGCTCGACTACGCGGCGTTCTTCCCGGATCGCTACGACGACCCGCGCTACGAGGTGCCCAAGTACATCATCCTGTGGGGCAAGAGCCCGCTGCAGTCCAACCCGGACGGCTTCTACGGCCACGCCATCATCGACCTCATGAAGCGCGGCTCCAAGCTCATCGTCATCGACCCGCGCCTGACCTGGCTGGCCTCCCGCGCCGAGTTCCACCTGCAGCTGCGCCCCGGCACCGACGCGGCCATCGGCCTGGCCATGCTCAACGTGGTCATTGGCGAGGACCTCTACGACCACGCCTTCTGCGACGAATGGGTCTTCGGCCTGGACGAGCTGGCCGAGCGCGTGGCCGACAAGACGCCGGAGTGGGCCGAGGCCATCACCTGGGTGCCCGCCGACACCATCCGCGGCGCCGCCCGCGCCTTCGCCACCAACGCGCCGTCCTCCATCATGTGGGGTCTGGCCATCGACACCCAGCAAAACGGCGCCCAGGCCGGCCAGTCGCTGCTCGCCCTCGGCGCCATCTGCGGCTACATGGACGTGCCCGGCGGCATCACGCTGGCCCTGCCCTCCAGCTTCATGGGACGCTGGACCTATGAGACCCTCCAGTTCGTCGGCGAGGAGGTGGAGAAGAAGCGCATCGACGGCGAGGAGGACCATCCGGCCTATGCCGTGGGGCCCTACGCTCACCCGGACTCCGTCCTCACCACGCTGGAGACCGAGGATCCCTACGCGTTCCACATGTTCTACTTCTACGCGTCCAATCCCATCGCGCCCACCTGCTACGCCGAGCCGGAGCGCTGGTACAACGCCATCGTCAAGATGGACTTCAACGCGGCTCAGGACTGCTTCATGACGCCCACCATCATGGGACTCTGCGACCTCGTGCTGCCGGTGAGCTTCTTCCCCGAGCATGACGGCTTCGTGCTGCCCCACTTCGGCCGCAACACCCACTTCCTCGGCGCCATGAACGCCGCGGTGGACCCGGGCGAGGCGCGCTCGGACCTGGAGATCGACATGATCGTGGGCAAGCGCCTCAACCCCGAGGCGTGGCCGTGGGAGACGGTGGAGGAGTTCTTCGACGCGCAGATCCACACCCAGTACGACTGGGGCTTCAACGACCTGCGCGAGTACGGCGCCTTCCAGCAGCCCTTCGAGTACCGCAAGTACGAGAAGGGGATGCTGCGCCCCGACGGCGAGCCCGGCTTCAACACGCCCACCGGCCTCATCGAGGTGAGCTCGTCGATCTACGACGACTTCGGCGAGGATCCGCTGCCCTACTTCATGGAGCCCGCCATGAGCCCCTACAGCACGCCGGACCTCTACGAGGAGTACCCGCTCGTGCTGACCACCGGCGGCCGCAGCTTCGTGTCGTTCCACTCCGAGCACCGTCAGATCCCCAGCCTGCGCAGCATCCACCCCGACCCGCTCTTGACCATCAACCCCAAGACGGCCGCGCGCCTGGGCATCAACGACGGCGACTACGTGTGCATCGAGAACCCCCTGGGCAAGTGCGTCGAGCGCGCCCGCGTGTCCAACGAGGTGGACGAGCGCGTGGTGCACGCCGAGCACGGCTGGTGGTACCCCGAGGACGATCCGGAGGCCCCTAACCTCAACGGCGTGTGGAAGTCCAACGTCAACCGCCTCATCCCCATGTACAAGGTGGGCGTGACCGGCTACGGCGCTCCTTACAAGAACGTGCTGTGCAAGGTCTACAAGGTGGACGGCTACGAGGCCGCCCAGGCCAACCCGGCTGAGTACGAGCCCCGCGCCAGCCGCGGCCCCGAGTCCATGACCGCCGGTCCCTCGCAGCCCGCGAGCTTCGAGGCCATCCATCCGGAATAGGGAGGAACACATCATGAAGACACACGCGCTGCTCATCGACTACAAGTACTGCACCGGCTGCCACTCCTGCGAGCTGGCCTGCCGCCAGGAGAAGCAGATCGCCTCGCAGGACGAGTGGGGCATCAAGCTCGCCGAGTTCGGCCCCGAGAAGCTGGCCGGCGAGTGGTACTGGAACTACGTCGCCGTGCCCTCGTCGCTCTGCGACCTGTGCGAGAGCCGCCTCGCGGAGGGGAAGAAGCCGGCCTGCGTCCACCACTGCCTGGCCAAGTGCATGGAGGCCGTGCCGCTGGCGGAGGTCCCCACCCGCCTGGCCGAGCTGGGCGACGGCGTGGCCGTGTTCATGCCCTAGGCGCTAAGGCGACAGGCCGTGGAGCATCCAGCTGGACGCCCCGCGGCCGGCGTAGGGGCGGCGAGGAAGCGAGTCAGGGAAGGGGGGCCTGGTCGGATCATGGAAAAGGTGACGGTCTCGGATATCCTCGAGCAGCCAGGCGGCTGGCGGTTCTCGGTGAGGATCCTTGTCTTCGTCGGGCTGGCGATGGTATTCGACGGCTTCGATTACATGATCGTGTCGTTCACGATGCCGCAGATCACCCAGGAGATGTCGCTGGGCCTCATCGAGACGGGCAGCCTGGCGTCCTTCAGCCTGCTGGGCATGCTCGTCGGCGGCTTCGTCTCGGGCTATCTGGCTGATCGTTTCGGCCGCAAGCACGTGATGAACGTGAGCATCATGCTCTACGCCATCCTGACCGTGCCCATCTTCTTCGTGCACTCCTATGACATGTTCGCCCTGTGCCGGATCTTCTCCGGCGTGGGGGTGGGCGCGGTCATCCCCCTAAGCGTCACCATCGTCTCGGAGTACGCGCCCACCGCCCATCGCGGGGCCTTCGTCACCATCACCAAGACGTTCATGATGCTCGGATGGGTGGTGGCCGGCCTCACGGCCATGTACGTGGTGCCCAACTTCGGATGGCGGCTGTGCTACCTCATCGGCGGCTTCCCGTTCGTCTACGGTATCCTCATGCACTTCCTGATGCCGGAGTCCGTGCAGTGGCTGTTCGGGAAGGGGAGGGTGAGCGAGGCGCTGGTCATCGTCAACCGGATCAACGCCAGCCTCGACCACCCCCGTCCGGGCGGCTACGGCGCCGCCGACATCGCGGTGCCCCCGGCCGTGCAGGGCGGCCAGCTGCGCCAGCTCGTCTCCCGGCGCTACCTGCGGGTGACGCTCGGCATCTGGCTCGTGGCGTTCACCACCTGCTCGCTGTCGTACGGCCTTACCAACTGGATGCCGACAGTGCTCCTGGCCAGCGGCTACTCCGTGAGCGCCAGCTACGGCTACACCACCCTCATGAACCTTCTGGGGTGCGCGGGCGCCGTGGTGGCGGGCGTGGCGGCCGACCGCATCGGGCGCATCCGCAGCACCTACGTGGCGCTCGCCTTAGCCGCGGCCTCGGTCGTATTCACCGCCTTCCTCGGCTTCGGCGGCCTGATGATCCCGGCCTGCGTCCTCATGGGCTTCGCCATCAACTACGCCTACATGACCCCGGCGCCCATCACCATCGAGGCCTATCCCACCGAGATCCGCGCCACGGGCCAGGCCTGCGTGACCACCGTGGCCCGCGTCGGCGGGTTCATCACCCCGATGGTCATCGGCGGTGCCCTCCAGTCAGGCTCGACGTTCTCCACCGTGCTCGTCGTGTTCCTCGTCCCGCTTGCGCTCGCGGCCGTCTTCACGCGGCTGCTCATCAGGCGGGAGACGCGCGGCGTGCAGCTGGAGTCCCTCGGCGCCGACTCGCTGGCGTCGCCGTGGCGCGCGAGGGGGCGCGGCCCCATCGCGAAGTCCGGGCTGGCCGCGGCCGGCAGGGCGAAGGCTGCGCAGCCGGTCGCCGCCAGCCCGGACGCCCCCCGCGGGCTTCCGCCCCGCGCAGCAGACTAACGATCCTCACCCGTTTCTCAAGGAGAGAGAAAGGAGAAAGAGAATGGATGCAGAGTGGAAGAAGGAGGTCGGCGACCTCATCCGGGTTCGCACGTGCGGGTGGTCCCCGCCGGGCGACCATCCTGTCGGGTGCGGCATGTTCATCTACACCGACAAGGACGGCAACTTCGTGAAGGTCGAGGGCGACCCCGACCACCCCATCAGCCAGGGGCGCCTCTGCCCGCGGTGTCTGGCCATGGGCGAGTTCCTCAACAGCCCCGACCGCATCAAGTACCCCATGAAGCGCGCCCGCGCCGACCGCGGCAAGGACACCTGGGAGCGCATCACGTGGGATGAGGCGCTTGACATCCTCGAGCGCGAGGTGAAGAAGATCTGGGAGGAGTACGGCCCGGAGACCATCTACCTGTTCCAGGGCACGGGCCGCGAGGCCACGCTCTACGCGCCGCCCATGGCCCAGGCCTGCTTCAAGACGCCGAACTGCTCGTTCTCGATGTCCGGCGGCTCCTGCTACGGCCCGCGCACCGTGGTGGCCGACTTCCTGCTCGGCGCGGGCTATCCCGAGCTCGACTACGCGGCCTACTTCCCGGATCGCTACGACGACCCGCGCTACGAGGTGCCCAAGTACATCATCCTGTGGGGCAAGAGCCCGCTGCAGTCCAACCCGGACGGCTTCTACGGCCACGCCATCATCGACCTCATGAAGCGCGGCTCCAAGCTCATCGTCATCGACCCGCGCCTGACCTGGCTCGCCTCGCGTGCGGCCTTCCACATCCAGCTGCGTCCCGGCACCGACGCCGCCGTGGGCCTGGCCATGCTCAACGTGGTGCTGACCGAGGACCTCTACGACCACGAGTTCTGCGAGAACTGGGTGTTCGGCGTGGAGGAGCTGGCCGAGCGCGTGGCCGACAAGACGCCGGAGTGGGCCGAGGACATCACCTGGGTGCCCGCCGAGGTCATCCGCGGCGCGGCCCGCGCCTTCGCCACCAACGCGCCGTCCTCCATCATGTGGGGCCTGGCCATCGACACCCAGCAGAACGGCGCCCAGGCGGGCCAGTCGCTGCTGGCGCTCGCGGCCATCTGCGGCTACATGGACGTGCCCGGCGGCATCACGCTCTCGCTGCCCTCGAGCTTCATGGGCCGCTGGCGCTTCGAGACCGCCCAGTACGTGGATCCCGAGACTATGGCCAAGCGCATCGACGCCAAGGAGGACCACCCGGCCTACGCCTGCGGCCCGTTCGCTCATCCCGACGAGGTGCTCACGGTCATGGAGACCGAGGAGCCCTACGCGTTCCACATGGCGTACTTCTACGCCACCAACCCCATCTCGCCCACGGTCTACGCTGAGCCGGAGCGCTGGTACAACGCGCTCATGAAGATGGACTTCAACGCGGCCCAGGACTGCTTCATGACGCCCACCATCATGGGGCTCTGCGATCTCGTGCTGCCCGTGTCCGGCTTCGCCGAGCATGACGGCGTGGTGCTGCCCCACTTCGGTCGCAACACCCACTTCCTCGGCGCGATGAACGCCGCCATCGACCCGGGCGAGGCCAAGTCCGACATCGAGATCGACATGATCGTGGGCAAGCGCCTCAACCCCGAGGCGTGGCCCTGGGAGACGGCCGAGGAGTTCTTCAACGCCCAGATCCGCACGCAGTATGACTGGGACTTCAACGACCTGCGCGACATGGGCGTGTTCCAGCAGAACTTCGAGTACCGCAAGTACGAGAAGGGCATGCTGCGCCCCGACAGCGAGCCGGGCTTCAACACCCCCACGGGCATGATCGAGGTGTGCTCGTCGATCTACGACGACTTCGGCGAGGACGAGCTGCCCTACTTCATGGAGCCGGCCATGAGCCCGTACTCCACGCCTGATGTGGCCGAGGAGTACCCGCTCGTGCTGACCACCGGCGGCCGCGACTTCGTGTCGTTCCACTCCGAGCACCGTCAGATCCCCAGCCTGCGCAACGTCACGCCCGACCCGCTCGTGACCATCAACCCGGCCACGGCGCGCGCCCTCGGCATCAACGCGGGCGACTACGTCTGCATCGAGAACCCCCTGGGCAAGTGCGTCGAGCGCGCCCGCATCTCCAACGAGGTGCCCGAGCGCGTGGTGCACGCCACCCACGGCTGGTGGTACCCCGAGGAGGAGGGCGAGGCCCCGAACCTCTTCGGCACGTGGAAGTCGAACGTCAACAAGCTCATCCCCATGTACAAGGTGGGCAAGCTCGGCTACGGCGCCCCGTACAAGAACGTGCTCTGCAAGATCTACAAGGTGGACGGCTACGAGGCCGGCAACTCCAACCCGGCCGAGTACGAGCCGCCCGCGAGTCGCGGTCCTGAGTCCATGACGAAGGGCGCGCCCGCGCCCCTCAGCTACGAAGTCAAGCACCAGGGCGAGTAGGTGGGGGCCATGAAGACACACGCGCTCGTCATCGACTACAAGTACTGCACCGGCTGCCACTCCTGCGAGCTGGCCTGCCGCCAGGAGAAGCAGATCGCCTCGCAGGACGAGTGGGGCATCAAGCTCGCCGAGTTCGGCCCCGAGAAGCTGGCCGGCGAGTGGTACTGGAACTACGTCGCCGTGCCCTCGTCGCTCTGCGACCTGTGCGAGAGCCGCCTCGCGGAGGGGAAGAAGCCGGCCTGCGTCCACCACTGCCTGGCCAAGTGCATGGAGGCCGTGCCGCTGGCGGAGGTCCCCACCCGCCTGGCCGAGCTGGGCGACGGCGTGGCCGTGTTCATGCCGTGATCGTGTAAGCACCGTTGTAAGGAGGAAGACATGGCTTACAGTCCTGACCAGAAAGACGTGGAGGGCATCAAGGAAATCGCCGACCAGGCTCCCAAGGTGTGCCCCAACTGCGGCAAGCCGCTGCGCAAGATCGTGACGAGCCGCGAGTTCGGCAGCTTCACGACTAAGTGCCCGTGGTGCAAGACCAAGTTCGAGTACGAGGTCAAGGAGTAGCCGCCCGGCAGGGTGCAGAGTGAGGAGGGCGGCGCCTGGGAGCGCCGCCCTCCTTCGTTTTGGCGTCCCCGGCCCCGCGTGCGGGCCGGGGACGGTGGAGGGGAGGGGGTCCCATGCGGGGAGAGGCGGGTGCCGCGCAGGCGCCCGGGCGGCTGTGGAGCCGCCCCTACGTCGTGCTGCTGCTGGCCATCTTCGGCGTGAGTCTGGTGACGAGCATGTACAACCTGGGGATGACCTGGTACGCCGATCTGCTCAACGGCGGCATGGAGCTCGCCGGGGTGTCGGCCGGGGTGTTCTCGCTGGCCTCGATGCTCTCGCGGCCCCTGGCGGCCCGGGTGTCGAACCGCTTCGACAACGGGCGCGTGATGGTGGCGACCGCCCTGCTCATCGCCGCGGCCACCGGGCTGCACCGCTTTGCGGCCGACATCCCCGCCCTCGCGGCGGCCCGCGCCGTCCACGGCGTGCTCTTCGGCGTCTACTCCACCGCAGCCGGCGCGGGCATCAACCGGGTGCTGCCGCGCTCGCGGCTCTCCGAGGGACTCGGCTTCTTCGCCGTGGTGTCCATGCTCGTGCCCGCCGTGGGCCCGGCGCTGTTCCTGGCCCTCGTGTCCGGGGACGACCTCGCCTCCTTCGGCGGCCTGTTCTCCTGCGCGGCGGCCCTCTGCGTAGCCGCGGCCGCGCTCGTGGCCTGGGGCGTTCCCGTATTCGGCCCGCGCAATGCACTCGCCTGCAGGCGAGTGCGT
>CANSQW010000041.1 GCA_947649215.1 uncultured bacterium
ACGCGATTCGCCTTAGTCTCGTGGGCTCGGAGATGTGTATAAGAGACAGCACGCTGCCGCCCGCAGGCGAACGTTAGGGACATCACCCGCCGCCCCCCACGCACTAGCCGCCTCGGGGGCGCCCCCACACGCACGAGGGCCCCGCGCCGTCACGACGCGGGGCCCTCGTGCTGCGCTGGGCCGCGGCTACAGCTCGACGCGCCCGAACTTGGCGAGCACCTCGGTGGCGGCGGTGCAGGCGTCGCAGTCGCACCACTTGGCGCCCTGCTCCTTGCGCTGCCGCTGCGCCGCCAGGATCTGGGCGGCCGCCTCTTCGCCGAAGACCTCCTTCGCGGGGCCCTCGGCAAAGGCGATGACGCCGTCGATGGTGGTGGGACGCCCCTCTAGGACGTCGAGGAGCTGCTCGGTCGCCTCGTCGGCGACGGCCTCTCCTCCCTCCGCCACGGCCTGCTGCCACGCGAGCGCCGCGTCCTTGGTCACCTGCGTGCTCGCCCCCGACTCCGAAAGGATCGCGACGCGCTCCGCGACGTAGTCCATCGTCTCCTTCTCCATGGATGCCTCCTCAGACGGCTCGTGACTTACGCGAGCATCATAGGGCAACGCCAGCACGCCCGCAATGCACCGCAGCGGCACGGCACCAATAGGACGCTACGCCCCCGCCTCTTCCGGCCCCGCCACGCCGCGGTTGCGCTCTACGGCCAGCTGAGTCTGCGCCAGCACGAAGGAGATGAGCGAGAGGTCTGCCTGGTCCAGGTCGGCCCGGGAGCAGTCGATGGCCACCACGCCCAAGGAGCGCCCCCGCATGCCGAAGGGCAGGAACTTCTCCGTCCCGCCCCGATAGCCCAGCTCGCCGCAGCCCGTGGGGCAGTGCTGCTCGTAGCAGTCGAGGGCGGCCTCACCGCGCTCAGGATCGGGCGCGCCCAGGATTATCTCCACCGGGCGCCCCAGAGACGCCGCGAGGAACTCCTGGGCCGCCTGACACGCCTCCTCGGCGGTGACGCTGTCCACCAGCTCGGCCCCGAGCCGATTGACCCGGCGCAACGCGACGGCAGTCCGCTCGGCAGCGGACACCTGGTGCCGCATGCGATGGGTGACCACGCCCATGATGAGCGCCACCACCAGAAAGATGACGAGCGCCACGACATCGGTGTGGTTGAACACCTTCAGATGGTAGAGCGGCTCGGTGAACAGGTAGTCGTAGGACACCAGGTAGCCCAGCCCCAGCGCTGCGCCCCACACCCCGGAGTCGGATTCCAGGCTGGCGATGAGAATCCCCAGGACAAACACGGGAAACACCGCCAGGGGGCTGACGGCCATGAGGGAGAACCCCCACACCGCCGCCATCCCCGCACCGTAGAGCAGCACGATGATGCTGACGTCACGGACCAGAAGCCGACCCCGGCACCGCCAGCCCCGCCGCATCCGCAGCTGCGCGCTATCGCCCATGGCGAACACCTCCTAGGAGAAACGACAGCAGGGCGCCCGCCCCCATGAACAGGGGGATGATCTCCAAGCGCCCCAGCAGCATGCCCACCGCTCCGATGACGAGCGGCACGGGCCCCGACTCCGGCCCGAGAAACCCCGTCCCCACCCCCGTGTTGCCCAGGCAGGACGCGAAGTCGAACGCCGCCTCCTGCAACGTGGCGCCGCAGAGGATGAACGAGAACGTCCCCGCCATGAACACCAGCAGGTAGAGGGCCACGAAGGCCTGGGCCTCGGACACGTCCTCGGCAGTGAGCGCCGTTCGCTTGCCGAAGCGGTTGATCTTGACGCTGGTGATGTGTCGTCTGCTCCCATAGCGGCTGCGAAGCGTCTGCCCCAGCCCCAAGGCGGCAACGGCGACGCGGTAGATCTTGATGCCGCCCGAGGTGGACCGCGCCTCGGCGCCGCTGAACATCAGGAGCAGGAACAGAAACAGCAGCGCCGGCCCCATGGCGGCGAAGGAGGACACCGTCTGAAACCCCGTGGAGGTAAGCACCGACACCACCTGGAACAGCCCGTCGCGCAGGGCGTCGACCGGCCCGTCGCTGATGCCCCGAGCCCCGAACAGCGCGGCCACCGCCAGGGAGAACACAACGATGACGCCGAAGTACAGCGGCGTCTCGATATGGGTGAGAAACGCCTTGACCTTACCCCTGATCAGCAGAAACAGCAGAAGGAAGTTCATGCCGCCAGCTAGCATGAGGACGATGGTGATAAGCTCGATGGCGGGACTCTGCCAGAAGGCGAGGCTCTCAGGATGGGTGGCGAACCCAGCCGTGGATACCGCGCACATGGAGATGTTGACGGCATCGAAGGGCGCCATGCCCGCGACGACGTAGGCCACGGCGCCCACGGCGATGAGGCCGGTGTAGATGAGCAGGATGAGCCGGGCGGTCTTCGCCGAGCTCGGCAGGAGCCGGTCGGTGTGGCCCTCGGCGTTGTAAACGCCCAGACCGCCCGTCCGCGTGACCACGCAGGTGAGGACGAGCACCAGCCCGACGCCGCCGAGGTAGCAGATGAGGCTGCGGTGAAACAGGAACATGGCTGGGCACGTCGCCACGTCCACCACGCTCAGGCCGGTGGTGGTGAGCCCGCTCGTGGCCTCGAAGAGGGCCTGGACGGGGGTGAGCAGACCAGCCGCCACGAAGGGCGCGGCGTAGGCCACCACCGCGAGCGCCCAGATCAGCAGCGTGCAGACCGCTGCCTGACGCCGGGAGAGCGGAAGGGCGCGCCCCGGCAGGGAGCTGGCGAAGCGCAGGAGGTATCCCAGAGCCATGGCAGCGAGGCTCGGGAAGATGAAGCAGGGCGCCAGAGACGCCTCGTCAGGGTAAAGCCACAGGACGGCCAGAGGCGCGAAGCCGGCCAGGCCGATGAACAGCAAGGCCGTGCCGACGTAGCGAGCCACCGGCGAGAGGGCGCGCGACCCTCCGCCCGAGGGAAGGCCGAGGGGCAGGGACGCGGGATAATCAGCGGGAGTGCGAGCCGCCATGGCCGTCACGCCCGGTCTCTCCCAAGCAGATGCCACGAGCCGAGCAGCGCCCGGCCCTCGCCGAGGTCGGTGCGGGGCCCGCCGTCGCCGGAGATGCCGGGCGTGCCGTCGCCAGCCGCCTCGACCAGCGCGTCGCGGATGCCCTGGGCGAGCGTGGCGGTGCCGCTGATGGCGGCCGTCACGCCCAGCTGGCGGAACACCCGCACGTTCTCCGGATTCGCCACGATGCACAGCTGACGCCGGATTCCCAGGAACCGCCTGGCCACCTGGCAGATGGCCAGGTTGTCGGCGTCGCAGCTGGTAAGGGCCACCACCACGTCGAACCCCGCGACGCCGGCGTCCTCCAAGACCGACCGGCTCGTGCCATCGCCCCAGACCACCTCGTTGTCATGGCGGCTCGACAGGTACTCGCAGAAGCTGCGATCGCTGTTGATGGCCACGATCTCGTCGGTCAGGTCGGCCAGGGCGCCCATGAGGAAGTCGGCGCGGGAGCGCCCGCCGACGATGACGGCCCTCATCGCTCCTCCTCCGCCCGCGGCAGGCCGGTGATCCGGAAGAACTCCTCCTCGCAGAGGCGATGGGGGCAGATGGGGTCGATGCCCATCTGCTCGAGGATCTCCGCCAGGGAGCTGTCGTCCACGACGGGCAGCACCTGGCGCACCCCGAGCACCTCGCTGGCCAGCTCGGCCACGAGCAGGTTGACGGTATCGCGGTCCGTGGCCGCCACGAGGTGCGTGGCGCGCTCGGCGCCGCACTCTCGCAAGAGGAGCGCGCTGCCCCCGTCGCCGGTGACGGTCTCGCCGTCGAAGTCGTCGCCCAGCCGGTCGAAGGCGTCCTCGCGCATGTCCACCACGGTGACGTCGCAGCCGGCGGCGGACAGCGACCGGGCCACCGCCGCCCCGAAGGGGCTGCACCCCACTACTATGATTCGAGCTTTCCTAGCCATGACCTGCGTCTCCTTCAGCACAATCGCACTGAGGACAGACTAGTGGTTCGAGCGCGCGAGCCCGGCAACGGATACGCGACTGTTTCCTAGCGCGCCGGCCCCGCGCGGGACGGCCAGGGCGGCTAGGCGAAGACGG
This sequence comes from uncultured bacterium, assembly GCA_947649215.1. Lineage (GTDB taxonomy): Bacteria > Actinomycetota > Coriobacteriia > Coriobacteriales > Eggerthellaceae > Enterorhabdus. Next base: position 4,054 of record CANSQW010000041.1, read on the forward strand.
AGGCTCCGCGCTCGCGGGCCACCACCTCGCGGGCGGCCTGCAGGTGCAGCTGCACGGCGGCCTCGTCGCTGCGGCAGGTCTCCAAAAGCGCGTCATAGACGATGGGGGCCAGCTCCTCCACCAGCTCATAGCCCTGGTCAGTGAGGGCCAAAGCCTTGGTGCGGCGGTTTTCGGCGTTGCGCTCCTTCGAGACGAGGCCCCGCTCCTCGAGGGCCTTGAGGGGCGCGGTCACGTCGCTGCTCCTCAGGAACAGGTAGGACGCCACCTGGGACGCGGTGGCGCCGGGCCCGAGGATGCGCAGGGCGGCCAGCACGCGGAACTGCGAGGTCTTCAGGCCGTAACCGGCGAGCTTGGCCGCGGTGAGGGTACGCGAGATCATCACCGCGTCGAAGAAGGCGGTGTCCAGCCGGAAGCTCCCGTTCTCGATGCGCGAGGCGTGGTGGAGCGCCGCCGCGTTCGCGGAGCTGTCGAGGGCCACCTTGAGCTGCTCGGGGGTGAGGTTGCGCCAGTAGCTGCGCAGAAACGCGGCCACGGGGCCGTCGGCCCGGCCTATCTCGTCTGCGCCGGCCGGGGTGAGCGCCAACGACACCACGCGCATGTCATCCGGATCCTCGACGCGCGCCACCAGGCGCTCCTCCACCAGCCGGGGCACCGCAGCCGATATGGTGCTCGCGCAGACGCGGAGGTTCTCGGCCAGGTCGGTGGTGCGCAGCACGCGGCCCTTCGCCCCCAGGAGGCGCAGCAGCATGCGGTACTGCAGCGTCGTGAGCGCGCACTGGTCGGCGAGCACCTGGCTGATGGAGCGGAACAGCAGGTTCATCACCGTCAGGTAGTCCGACTCCCCCTCCAGCGCGGCGAAGTGCCCCGGATCCGACCGATCCTCCAGCCGACGCCGGTGCGCATCTGGCCTCCTGGCTCCCATCGCTTCCCCCTCGCGATCCGTTCTCACCCAGTTATTTCAATCACAATATTATCAATTAGTCACATTGTCAACGAAGGATGCTTTACGGGGAAGGGGGCGCGACTATGCTAAAAGACGGTGCCCTCGGCGCCTGACGAGCCCGAGGACGCGGCAGCCTACCTATCGAGAGGAGTTGCACATGTCAGAGGAGTCGTTCGTCTACACGGCCTGCCCCGGATGGGGCGACCACGACTACTGCGCGCTCAAGACCATCGTGAAGGACGGGAAGATCGAGCGCATGGAGCGCATCGTCTACTCGGCCCCCGAGGAGCCCGACGGCCACATCTGCCAGAAGGGGTGCCTGGCCGGGCGCCAGCCCTACGACCCCAAGCGCCTGAAGGCCCCGCTCAAGCGCGTGGGCGAGCGCGGCAGCGGCACCTTCGAGGAGATCAGCTGGGACCAGGCCCTCGACGAGATCGGCGAGAAGCTCTGCTCGATCCGCGACCGCTACGGCGCCGACTCGGTGGTGCTGTGGAACCTGGGCGCCGGCGTCCCCGCGCAGTACAGCTTCGAGAACCTCATGCCCTTCCGCTTCGCCAACACCTTCGGCGTCACCGTCCCCCTGGGGTCCATCGGCCTTGACAACGGCCCCTTCTACGCCGAGTTCTACAACGCCGGCAGCGAGTTCCCCCGCACCGTCATCGACCCGCGCATCATGGTGGGGACTGACCTCATCTACGTGTGGGGCTGCAACCCCATCGAGAACCAGATGCGCTGCGCCCAGAACCTCGTGCGCGCCCGCGAGGCCGGCGCCCGCATCGTCGACCTGGGCCTCATCTTCGACGGCACCGCCGGGTTCGCCGACGAGTTCGTGGCCATGAAGCCCGCCTCCGACGGCTACCTGGCCATGGCCATGGTGAACTACCTCCTCGAAAACGACCTGCAGGACGACGCCTACCTGCTGGCCCGCACCATCGCCGCCTATCTGGTGGACGACGAGACCGGCCAGCTGGCCCGCAGCGAGGACGGCGGGGCCTTCTACGTGTGGGACGCGGCCGCGGGCGCCCCGGCCCCGGTGGCGGCCAAGCGCGGCGCCTACCCCGAGGGCGCCGACATCCCCCTGCTCGGCACCTTCGAGTTCGGCGGCCGCCGCTACTCCACGGCGCTCCAGAAGCTCAAGGACGGCGCCGCGGCCTACACCTTCGAGCTGGCCGCCGAGAAGTGCGGCATCAGCGCCGAGGACGCCGAGCGCCTCGCCCGCGACTGGGCGGAGGCCGACAGCGCCTTCATCCTCTCCGGCTACGGCCTGCGCTACCGCAACTCCAACGAGACCTACCGCCAGTTCCTGCTGCTCGGCGCCCTCACCGGACGGCTCGGCAAGCCGGGCTCTGGCGTCTTCGAGGCGCTCCAGCTGCAGAGCTGGCCCCTCGTGTTCAACGACCTGCCCATCAGCTGCCCCGACGGCGTGGCGGGGGTGAAGTCGGTGCCCGTGCGCATGGCCGAGTGGTTCGCCCGCGCCGAGGCCGACGACAGCCCCTACAAGGCGCTCATCGTCTGCAGCGGCAACCCGGTGCACCAGCAGCCCGACCGCCAGCGCTGGCTGGACGTGGTCCGCGACATGGAGCTGGTGGTGGACTACGACGTCTGGCTCACCGACACCGGCGAGATAGCCGACTACGTGCTGCCCGACCTCATGTCCTTCGAGCGCGAGGACCTCATCACCGGCGCCTGCTACAACCACATCATCCTCCAGGAGCCCGCCATCGAGCCGCAGGTGGACGGCCATGAGCCGGTGTGGGTGTTCAGCGAGCTGGCCAAGCGGGTGGGCCTGGGCGACTACTTCACCCTGTCCATCCCCGAGTACATCGACATCCGCCTGCAGTCCTCCTACCCGCTCATCGCCGCCGTGCAGCCCCCGCTCACCTACGAGCGCCTGAAGCAGGAGAAGATGATCCGCGCCGCCGCGCCGCCCGAGCCCAAGTACACCCCCTACCTCAACCCCGAGGAGGTCATGGACAACGAGACCGGCCGCATGGAGATCATCTATGCCGAGAAGCTGGCCGAGCTGGACATGGCGGTGACCCGGGTGCTCGAGCCCAACAAGATCGGCAAGTCGGCCACCTATCCCTACCAGCTGTTCACGGGCCGTCAGCGCTTCTTCATGCAGTCCAGCTTCACCGACGACCCCATCACGGTGAAGCTCTCCGGCGGCACGCCCGCCACCCGCCTGAACCCGGCCCAGGCCGCGCGCCTGGGGCTCGCTGACGGCGACACCGTGGAGGTGTTCAACGACCGCGGCCACGTCATCACGCGCCTGGTGCTCGACGAGAGCGTCCCCGACGGCACCGTGCACGTGTGGTTCGGCTGGCGTCGCCGCCAGTTCGAGGAGGGCACCTACGCCGAGATCACCCACCAGTGCGCCGGCCAGGACTCCCAGGGCCCGCTCGAGGACAAGTGGTTCGCCGACTGGCTGGCCGCCGGGCACCATCCCAACCCCTACGTGGAGTCGATGAGCTCGCTCACGGGCTCGACGGACTGCTACTGGGACTCCTGGTGCGACATCCGCAAGTTCGAGGGCGAACTCACGCCCAACCCGCAACAGACCATCGTGAAGGAGGCATAGAGACCATGGCTTACAAGATGCTGGTCGACATCGACCGCTGCGTGGGATGCTGGACCTGCGCGATGGGCTGCAAGGTGGGCAACCACCTGGACGACGACGTGTACCGCGTGGAGGTGGAGACCCACGGCTCGGGCCAGGGCATCGACCGCCCCGCCGGCGTGTACCCCGACCTGTCCATGTGGTGGCAGCCAGTCTACCTTCCCAGCTGCACCTTCTGCGCGCCGCGCGTGGCCGAGGGGCTCCCGCCGTTCTGCGCCATGGACTGCCCCACCCAGGCCCTCGCCTTCGGCGACGAGGCCGACGAGCAGTCCGCCTACGCCCAGGCTCGCGCCCGGGTGGAGGCGCGCGGCGCCCGCGTCTGGACGCTCGACTCCGCCGGTGCCGAGACCCGTGCCAGCGTGGAGTACGCGACGGCGCGCTAGGCAGCGCCGCGCGCTAGCGTCTGAGGAAGGAGGGCGGCCGGAAGCAAGCCCGGCCGCCCTCCTTCTGCGCGCAACGGGGCGCCGGATGGCGAAGGCGCAGGCGGGGCGCGTCGTTGCCGTCATCCGGCGCTGCGCCTGCCGGACAGCGCCGACGAGCACCGAGACCGCCCGGACAGACGCGCCGGCGACTCCCGCCACATCCCCGTGAGCCTTGGAGAGGCGTCACGCGCCGGCGGGGGGGGGGGGGGGGGGGGGGGGGGGGGGGGGGGGG
>CANSQW010000042.1 GCA_947649215.1 uncultured bacterium
ACGTGGCCCAGGACGTCATCATCCGCGAGATCGACTGCGGCACCACCGAGGGCGTCCCGTACCCCATCGTCAACGAGAAGGGCGACCTGGACGAGAACCTCATCGGCCGCTGCCTGCTCGAGGACGTGCGCGGCGCCGACGGCGAGCTGGTGCAGGCCGCAGACGAGTACATCACCTCGATGGACCAGCTGCGCGCCATGAGCCAGGCCGGCGTCGAGGAGGTCATCATCCGCACCATCATGACCTGCCATGCCGAGCGCGGCGTCTGCCAGAAGTGCTACGGCTGGGATCTGGCCACGGCCCGTCCGGTCAACATCGGTACGGCCGTCGGCATCATCGCGGCCCAGTCCATCGGCGAGCCCGGCACCCAGCTGACGATGCGCACGTTCCACACTGGCGGCGTGGCCGGCGAGGACATCACCCACGGCCTGCCCCGCGTCCAGGAGCTCTTCGAGGCCCGCAAGCCCAAGGGCCAGGCGGTGCTCGCGGAGATCTCCGGCACCATGCAGGTGGCCGGCGACAAGATGTCCAAGACCATCACCATCCACGACCAGGAGGGCAACTACCGCGAGTACGTGGTGAGCGCCCGCGCCCAGCTGCTGCCGGGCGTGTACGACGGGTGCGAGGTGACCGTGGGCCAGCAGCTCACCAAGGGTTCCGTGAACCCCCACGACCTGCTGCGTCTCACCGACCCGAACACCACGCTGCGCTACATCGTGGGCCAGGTCCAGGGCGTGTACGTGTCCCAGGGCGTGGACATCAACGACAAGCACATCGAGGTTATCGCCCGCCAGATGCTGCGCAAGGTGGCCGTGCTCGATGCCGGCGACTCGGACTTCCTGCCCGGTCGCCAGGTGAACCGCTTCGAGTTCGAGAAGGTGGCCAACGAGCTGATCGCCGAGGGCAAGGAGCCGCCGGTGGGCCAGCCGCTGCTGCTCGGCATCACCAAGGCGTCGCTGGCCACGGACTCGTGGCTGTCCGCCGCCTCCTTCCAGGAGACCACCAAGGTGCTCACCGACGCCGCCATCGAGGGCAAGACGGATCACCTGGCCGGCCTGAAGGAGAACGTCATCATCGGCAAGCCCATCCCCGCGGGCACGGGCCTCAAGCGCTACCGCGACGTGCGGCTCACCTACAAGGGCCGCCCGATCGACGGCGTGGCGGGCGATGCGCTGCCGGACTTCGCGCCGGACGCCCTGCGCGAGATCGAGGACCTGCTGCCGCAGCCGCAGGACTGGTCGCTTGACGGCGACGGCTACTTCAACGCGGGCAGCGGCTTCGGCGGCTACTACAGCGCGCTCTCGCTGGGCCACCGCGGCCACAACCTGTCCGACGAGGACGCGCGCCTCTACATCTACGACGATTTGGGCGTGTCCCAGCGTTGGGCGAACAAGTTCTCCGAGGCCGGCATCGAGACGGTGGCCGACCTGGTGGGCCACACCGAGGAGGACCTGCTGCGCATCGAGGGCATCGGCGTGAAGGCCATCGAGGAGCTGAAGGAGGGCCTGGAGGCCCGCGACCTCATGCATGTGATCGAGGACGACCTGTCGGCCTCTTCCGACGACATGAGCCAGCTGCTCGACATGGTGTTCTCGCCCGATGACACCATCCTCATCGGCGGCGACGAGCCCCCGACGTTCAACACCGACGACGAGGAGATGCTGGGCGAGGCCCTGCCGCCGCGCTCCTACCAGCGCAACCTCGAGGAGCTGGATGCCCTGCTGGGCTCCGTGGGCTCCTTCGGCTTCGGCATCACCAGCGAGGAGACCGAGGCCGCGGCTGACGACGAGGACGACGAGTAGCCGCGCGAACGATCGTAGAGGGGCGGGCTTCGGCTCGCCCCTTTTCGTAGCACTGAGCGATTCGCCCCCAAATTGCAAATTCGGACGGTTTTGCACCCTGTTGCAGGCTTTGCGCAGCCGTTTGAGGGGCCGCCCTCTGGGGCGGCCGCCGGCGACCTGGGCGTATGGTCGCGCTATGGGGTCGCAAGAGCGCGCGGACGGGCGGGCATGAGTGCAAAAACGCCCGAATTTGCAATTTGGGTGCGAGAAACGAAGGAAAGGAGACGGGCATGGGCCAGAAGACCTATGTGCCCGAGGGCGAGCAGCCCCCGGCCTCGCAGGCCGGCGCCTCGCTCGAGGCCCTGGCAGCCACCATCGCCGCCCGGCGCGAGGCGGGGGATGAGAGCTACACCCACCGCCTGCTGACCGGCGAGGTGGACGCGGTGCTGAAGAAGGTCATGGAGGAGGCCGGCGAGGTGGCCCTGGCGGCCAAGGACGCGGATTCCGCGCTCTACTTCGCCGGCGAGTCCGCTGAGGTGGCTCCCGGCACCAGTGCTGCCGAGCGCCTGGCCGAGGCAGCCAGCCAGTCGGTCGACCATCTGCGCTACGAGGCCGCCGACGTGGTCTACCATCTGCTGGTGGTGCTCGAGCGCTTCGGCATCGGCCTGGACGAGCTGGCTGCCGAGCTCAACAACCGCATGACTGCGGATGAGCGTCCTGTTGGCGCCGTCCGCCTGTACGACGAGTATGTGCAAAGGGGGAAGTAGAATGCCCAGACTGTTCGGAACCGACGGCGTGCGCGGCGTCGCCAACGTGGAGCTGACCTGCGAGCTGGCCTATCGCCTGGGGCAGGCTGCCGCGGCCTTTTTGGGGGACTCCATCGTGGTGGGCAAGGACACGCGCCTGTCCGGAGACATGCTGGAGTCGGCGCTCGTAGCCGGCATCACGAGCGCGGGCGGCACGGCGCTTCTGGCCGGGGTTATCCCCACGCCGGGCGTGGCGCTGCTCGTGCGCGAGCTGGGCGCGAGCGGCGGCGTGGTCATCTCGGCGTCGCACAACCCGCCGGAGTACAACGGCATCAAGCTGTTCGACGCCGAGGGCTTCAAGCTGCCTGACGCCGTGGAGGACGAGATCGAGGCGTTCGTCACGGGCGGCGGCCTGGAGGGCCTGGTGGAGCGCACGGCGGCTGCCGGCGAGGAGGCCGCCATGCCGTCGGGCCCGGCGCTCGGCGTGGCCATCCCCGTGGAGGAGGCCTGCGAGATATACGTCAACCACGCGGTGGACAGCATCCGCGCCCAGGGCGTCGACTTCGCCGGCATGACCATCGCGCTTGACGCCGGCCATGGGGCGAGCGCGCTCACGAGCGCCGAGGCCCTGCGTCGCCTGGGCGCCGAGGTCATCGCCATCAACGAGGACTATGACGGCACCGACATCAACGTGCAGTGCGGCTCTACGCACCTGGCGCCGCTGGCTGCCCTCATGGAGGAGAGCGGCGCGGACGTGGGCATCGCGCACGACGGCGATGCCGACCGCGTGATGCTCATGGCGCCGGGCGGCTTGGAGATAGACGGCGACATGGTGGAGGCCGTATGCGCGCTCGACATGAAGGAGCGCGGCGTGTTGGCCGGCAACACCGCGGTGAGCACGGTCATGTGCAACCTGGGCTTCGTGCACGCCATGCGCGACGCCGGCATTGACGTGGTGCAGACGAAGGTGGGCGACCGCTACGTGTTGGAGGAGATGCGCGAGAAGGGCTACGCCATCGGCGGCGAGCAGTCCGGCCACATGATCCTGCTGGAGCACAACTCCACGGGCGACGGCCTCATGACCGCGTGTCAGTTCCTCGCGGCCGTCAAGCGCACCGGCAAGCCGGTGGCCGAGGCCGTGGCCGTCATGACGCGCTTCCCGCAGGAGCTCATCAACGTGCGCGTGCGCGATAAGCACACCGCTGCGCAGAACCCGGCCATCGTGGCCGCCGTGGCCGCCGCCGAGGCAGCCCTGGGCGATAACGGCCGCGTGCTCCTGCGTCCGAGCGGTACCGAGCCGGTCATCCGCGTGATGGTGGAGGCCCTCGATGCCGAGCAGGCCGTCGCCGAGGCCCGAAGGCTCGCCGAGGTGGTAGAGCGCGAGGGCTAGCTAGAGGCCGAAGCTGGAAAAGCGCCCCTGACCGGGGCGCTTTTTTCATGCGTGGGGCGTTTCACGCTCGCCGTCTGAGGACCTTAACTTTTAAATGGATTGAAATCTTTCCTGAAAATCGATAAACTTTTAATTCCATTTAAAAGTTAGGAGCCTTCTTATGATCGATCGCCCGCTCTATCTTGAGCGCCTCCGCCGCTGGCGAGATCGCGATGTCATCAAGGTGGTCACCGGTGTGCGGCGCTGTGGCAAGTCCACGCTGCTCAGGCTCTTTGCCGATGAGCTGATCCGCGAAGGCGTGCCCTCCGAGCGCATCATTACCATCAACCTCGAGCAGCTGGAGAACGAGGGGCTTCTCGACTACCATCAGCTTCACGACGAGGTGCTGCGTCGTGCCCGGCCCGACGGCATGAACTACGTCTTCATTGACGAGGTGCAGAATGTTCCCGATTTTCAGCGAGCGGTGGACAGCCTCTATACGCGCGCGAACATAGATCTCTACCTCACCGGCTCCAATGCGATGCTCCTCGGCGGAACGTTGGCGACGCTGCTCTCAGGTCGCTACGTAGAGGTGGCTCTGCTGCCGCTCTCCTTTGCCGAGTACGTCTCGGCCGCCGTGGGCCCCCTTTCCCCCATGCGGCTCTACCAGCGGTACCTTTCTCGCGGGGGCTTTCCGGCGGCTGTCGATTTCGCCGAGGACTCCCTGGTCCTCCATGACTATCTGGAGGGCGTGCTGAACACCGTGCTCTACAAAGACGTCATCCAGCGGCTGAACATCGCCAACGGACTGGCGTTGGGGGCGATGACGGACTTTCTCTTCGACAACATCGGGAATCTCACCTCGCCTAAGGCCATCAGCGACGCCATGACCTCCCACGGCACGCGCGTGTCGCCCAACACGGTTGCCGAGTACCTCTCCGGGCTGGCGAACAGCTTCATCTTCTACCCTGCGAGGCGCTACGACGTGCGTGGCAAGCGGCTGCTGAAGCTCCAGCAGAAGTATTACGCCGTTGACCTGGGATTGCGGCGCATGGCTCTCTCCGGTCAGGTGCGCGACACGGGGCGCATCTTAGAGAACGTCGTGTTCCTTGAGCTGAGGCGGCGCTACGGGGAGGTATCGGTCGGACAGATCGGCGGCCTTGAGATCGACTTCGTCGTCCAGTCTGATGAGGGCCCCCGTTACTTCCAGGTAGCGGAGAGCGTCCTTGACGAGAAGACGCGTGCGCGTGAGTTGGCCTCCCTGGAGGCGGTGCGCGACAACTATCCGAAGTTCCTGCTCACCCTTGACGATGCCGACCCGGCGCAGCATGGTGGCATCAGGCAGGTGAACGCCCTGGAGTGGCTGCTGGAGGCGTAGTCGCCCGCTATCTCCGAATGAGGGGTATTCCCGGGGGTGTGGGTATAATCCCTCTTGAGAGATGCGCGAGAGGGAGGATGGGCATGGGCGAGGGGCTGGCGGCGCTGGCGGCGTTGGGGCGGCTGGGGGCCGCGTGCGGAATGGATGCGAGCGGGCTGATCGTCCCGCTTGATGCGGATGCGGGCGGGCCGGCTGGGGCTGGCGGCTCGGGCAGCGCGCCTTCCGCGGACGCGGGCTCTTCTTCGCCTTCCGGTTCCTCCGTCTCCGCTGACCCAGGGGCGCCCCTGCGCGAGACGCGCCATGCGTGGTGCCAGATGTGCGGGCCGTCCAAGGTGTGCTGCTCGACGCTCTGCACGCTGGAGAACGGGCGCTGGACGCACGTCGAGGGCAACCCGAACGCGCTCAACAACGGACGGCACGGCGAGCGCTCGCTCTGCGCCAAGGGCAATGCGGCGCCGCAGATCCTCTACGACCCGCACCGCATCCTCTACCCGATGCGCCGCGTGGGCGCGAAGGGGGAGGGGCGGTTCGTGCGCTGCACTTGGGACGAGGCGCTCGACGCCATCGCCGCGCAGCTGGCGGCCCTGCGCGACGCGCATGGCCCGGCGTGCTATGGCGTGCTCTCGCCCCAGGCCTACCCGGTGCTGCGCACCGTCGGGCGGCGCTTCCTCAACGTGTTCGGCAGTCCCAACTACCTGCACAGCGGCATCTGCGCGCTTCAGCGGCGTGCCAGCAAGACGGTGACCATCGGCGCTGCCGTGTGCCCGCCGACGCAGCTGGACAAGACGCGGCTTCTGGTGGTGTGGGGCGCCAACCCGGAGAACTCGGCGGTCAACCAGGGGGCCGTGCGCGGCCGGCTTGACGCGCTGGCGGCGGGTGCCACGGTGGTGGACATCCGCCCGCTCATGGACCCGCTCGCGTCTAAGGCCGACGTGTGGCTGCCTGTGCGTCCTGGCTCCGACGGCGCCTTGGCTCTGGCGTTTCTGCACGTCATCATCGGCGAGGAGCTCTATGACCGCGCCTTCGTGGATGAGTGGTGCCACGGCTTCGATCAGCTGGCTGAGCACGTGCGCGCCTTCCCGCCCGAGTGGGCCGCGCCGCTCACGGGCATTGCGGCCGACGACATCCGCCGCGTGGCGCGGATGATGGGCACGATGCGCCCGATGGGCATCCTCTATGGCAACGGCATCGGCGATCAGCAGGTTGACGGCCACTGGACGTGCGCGAGTATCTGCCTTATCGAGGCCATCACCGGCAACCTCGACGTTCCCGGCGGGGGCGGCGCGCCGGTGCCGCCGGGCAAGCCGCTCGTGAAGGTGGCGCCTATCGACGTGCTCACCGAGCGGCTTCCGTTCTCGGATGAGGATCGCGCCAACGGCTGGTGCGCCGGCGCCTCCAAGCTGGTGGCGCCCGAGACGCCGCGGTGGTACCAGTCGCCTGCCACCTGGGAGTCCGGCCCCAACTCCGCGTACTTCCGCGCGCTCATGGGCGTGGCGAACGACGAGCCGGGGCACGTGCGGGCGGTGCTCGGCCAGGCGTCCAACCCCTTCGGCGCCACGCGTCAGCCGGCGCGCGTCGCCGAGGCGCTGCGCAAGCTCGACCTGTACGTGGTGCACGACACGCGCTGGCATCCTGCCTGCGACTTCGCCGACTTCGTGCTGCCGGCATGCACCCACTACGAGTGCTCGCAGCAGATCGGCGTGAAGAACGGGTGCGAGGGTACCTTCGTCGCCATGACCCAGCCCCTCGCGCGCCCGATGGGGGAGTCGCGATCGGACTGGGACCTGTACCTGGGGCTGGCCGGCGCGCTGGGCCTGGGCGCCGACTTCTGGGACGGCGACATGGACGCGTGTCTGCGCGAGCAGCTGGCGGGGTCGGGGCTCATGCTGGAGGAGCTGCGCGCCGCGCCCGCCGGCGTGTTCGTGGAGCGCCCGGCCGACGCCGTGCCGCCCGAGCCGCCGCGCCGCGACTACCGGCGCCTATTCGCCCAGCTCCCCCACGGCAAGGTGCAGTGCGCCAACGACTGGCTGGGCGGCCGCCCCGACAACCGCGACGAGGGGACGCTCGGGTGGCTGCCGGAGTTCACCGGTCCGCCGGAGGGCCCGGCCGAGACGCCCGAGCTGGCGTGCGAGTACCCGCTCGTGCTCTCCGACGTGCACGCCTACCGCCTGTGCGTCCACAGCTACTACACCGATACGCCCTGGCTCCACGCGCTGCAGTCGGCGCCGTGGGTGAAGATCAACCCGGCCACGGCGGCGCGCTACGGCATCGCCGACGGGTCGTGGGTGCGCATCGAGTCGCCCCATGGGCGGGTGCGCCTGGTGGCGGAGTACTTCGAGGGCATCGCCCCGGGCGTGCTCATGACGCGCCGCGGCTGGTGGCGCGCCACCACGCCCGACGACCCCGTCGAGCGCGCCCGCTTCGCCTGGCAGAGCGACTCGTCGGTGCTCTACGACACCGACGAGCGCCGCTTCGATCCTTTCCACTCCGCCATGGCCAAGCAGACCCTCGTGCGCATAGCCCCGTGGGAGGAGGGGATGGAAGATGAGTAGGGAAGCGAAGGGAGGCGCGGAGAACGTGGCGGGCGTGACGGATGCGGTGGCCGCGCGGGATGCGGGAGCCGCGGGCGCGCAGGGCGCTGGCGCGCGGGACGCGGCGGATGCGGGAGCCGTGGGCGCGGGGCGGTTCGCGATCGCGTTTGACGGCACGCGGTGCGTGAAGTGCTGGGCGTGCGAGGTGTCGTGCCGGCAGTGGAGCGGCCTTACGGCTGCGGCGCCGGCGCGGCGCTGGGTGCGCGAGGAGGTGCGCGGTGCGTTCCCGCAGGTGGAGCGCGCATTCGTGTCGGAGGGCTGCCGGCATTGCACGGACGCGCCCTGCGTGGCGGCCTGCGCGTTCGGCGCTCTGGGGCAGCGGGCTGACGGCCGCGTGACGGTGGACGCGGCGCGCTGCGCGGGCTGCCG
>CANSQW010000043.1 GCA_947649215.1 uncultured bacterium
GCCATGGCGCTCTCCACGCCGTTGGCGGCCTTCAGGCGCGCGAAGTAGCTGCGGGTCTCCTTGGCCACCACGCCGGACAGCGCCACCAGCGCCACCATGTTGGGCAGGGCCATCAGGCCGTTGAAGATGTCGGCGATGGTCCACACGGCGCTCACGGTCATGTAGGGGCCGATGAACACGGCGGCGATGTAGAGCCAGCGGTACGCCTTCACGGCCTTCATGTTGCCGTTGCTGAAGTACTCGAGGCAGCGCTCGCCGTAGTAGTCCCAGCCGAGGATGGTGGTGAAGCCGAACAGCACCAGGCACGCCATCAGGATGAAGGCCGTGGCCTCGCTCGGCAGGAACGGCAGGCCCGCCTGGAACGCGGCGGTGGTGACGGCCGCGCCCTCAAGTCCGGGCAGGTTGTAGGCGCCGGTCATGACGATGGCCAGGCCCGTCATGGAGCACACCACGATGGTGTCGAGGAAGGTGCCGGTCATGGACACGAGGCCCTGGCGCACCGGCTCCTTGGTCTGGGCGGCCGCGGCGGCGATGGGGGCCGAGCCCAGGCCGGCCTCGTTGGAGAAGATGCCGCGGGCGATGCCCTTCTGCATGGCGATGATGATGGCGCCGAGCATGCCGCCGGCCGCCGCCTGCAGGCCGAACGCGCTCTGCACGATGGTCACGAGCGCCGCGGGCAGCATCTGGATGTTGGCGATGATGAGCACGAGCGAGAAGCCCACGTACACCACCACCATGGCGGGGATGACGCGCTCGGACACGCTGGCGATGCGGCGCAGGCCGCCGACGACCACCAGGCCCACCAGCACGGCCAGAATGAGCGACGCCACCACGGTGGCGATGGAGTAGTCCATGCCGAACAGCGAGAAGGCGATGGCGGACTTGTCCGGGTCAAAGAAGCCGGTAATGGCGCCGGATATGGAGTTGACCTGCGTGAACGTTCCGATGCCGAACAGGCCGACGCACATGCCGAAGAAGGCGAAGATCTTGGCGAGCCAGCGCCAGTTGGGCCCCATGCCACGCTCGATGTAGTAGAACGGGCCGCCGAGCACGTGGCCGTCCTCGCGGATGGAGCGGTACTTCACGGCAAGCAGGCCCTCGGAGAACTTGGTGGCCATGCCGAACAGCGCCGCGAGCCACATCCAGAACAGGGCGCCCGGGCCGCCGGCCACGATGGCGGTGGCCACGCCCACGATGTTGCCCGTGCCGATGGTGGCCGAGAGCGCGGTGCACAGAGCGCCGAAGCTGGTGACCTCGCCCTTGCCGTCGTCCTCGTTCTTGATCATGTAGCGCAGCGCACGCGGCAGCTGGCTGAACTGCAGGCCCTTGAGGCGCACGGTCAGCAGCAGGCCGCCGAAGAGGATGAGCACCATGAGGGGCACGCCCCAGATGAAGTCATCGATGATGCCCAGTACGTTGTTGATGGGCTCGAACACGTCGTCCACGAAAATCCTCCTTCTCTTGTGGGCGATGTCCGCCGAAGAAGGAGGCTCTGGAGAAGCACGCTATGCGGGGCAAGGAAAGATGAGCGCGAAGATAAGCGCCCTCTGTCCTTTTGCCTGAGAGTTTCAGCGCGGCTGCGTGGCAGCGCCTTGCACCTTCGGCACCCGTATTCGGGATTCTCCAGAGGCCCCTCCGCGCCCTGTCTCCGTGGATTCAGAGCGTTTCAGCGGGGTACGCTATGTGATTGCGTTGCAAATTATAGGCAGGGCGGTCGGCTTGTCAATGGAAGGCTGGGGCGAAATGGTAGAATCGGGGTCGTCGGCGCAGCGGACGGCCCCGAGCGGCTCCCCCGTCGACCTCAAAGCGCGCCCCTGTAGCTCAGCGGATAGAGCGTCGGTTTCCTAAACCGTGCGTCGGAGGTTCGAGTCCTCTCAGGGGCGCCAGTTCCTGGGCTGTCTTCCTCAAGCTCTCCTTTTTGTCATGCATTCGTTACCTGTGGTCAGTCGTTCGTGTCCGGTGACGCTTGCACGGTATTGTCGTGCCAGAGGGTCGTTATTAGTATGTAAACCGTATATTTACGTTTTTTGATGGAGAACTATCCGCTTTGGGCAATCTGCTTCGCCGTTCTGGAGGGAGCAGGGGCGGTAGTGGCCATGGTCGTGCGGCGTTTGGCGAGAAACGCGGGCGCGACCCGTAACGTTGTTGCGTCACCCCCCGGCGCTCGTCGTCGGGAGAGAGCCATGGGGCTTGTGCGCACGGTCGGGAGGATGGCCGAGCGTCGCAGTGCCCGAAGAGGATGTTCTGCCAGTTGAGGAACGGTCGCTTTGCGACTGGTCTGATAACGAGGGAGGATGGCCATGGGTGGCTCGAACCAGAAGCCGGCGCAGCCAAGCACGCCGAAGAACCACACCTGGGGAAAGAAGCGCGTCCAGCTCATCGTGGGCGGCGTCGCCGTATGCGCGGCCCTGTCCCTGAGCGGCATCGCCTTCGCGGCGGCGGGCGGCGGATCGTCCGTCACCTGGGACGCGATGGAGAAGGAGCAGCCCCCGGTTCCCATCGAGCAGGCGGAAGCCCCGAAGGCCGAGGCAGACGCGCTGCCCGTCACGGGCGCGGCGGACAAGAAGGACGCGCAGGAGCAGCCGAAGGCCGAGGCTCCGGTTGAGGACAAGAAGCCGGCCGACGAGGTTGCGGCTTCGGTCAGCAACCCCGTGGCGGATGGAAAAAACACCACGGAGCAGGGCTCGCGCGGTTCGAATGAGCCGGCCGGAGCTGACGTGAAGGGCGGCGCGGACGGCAAGGAGCCGGCCGACGCGGCGAGCGACCCCCAGGGCGACGCGCAGGCCGAGCCTGCCCCTGAGGCTCCGGCCGCGGAAGACCCGACGGCCCAGGCTGCCGAGGCGGCTCCCGCGAAGGCCGTCGTGAAGCTCTCCGTGGAGCCGGCCGACCAGGGCGCCGTTGCCTACGCGGGAGCGACGTACCGCGACGGCGATTCCATCGAGGCCGAGGCTCCGGCCGACTTCGCCCTGACCGTGAGCCCTGCCGAGGGGTACGAGGTCGAGTCCGTCACCGTTATCCGCACGGCCGTCCCGCTTGAGGGCACAGACGCCCCGGCTGCCGCTCCCGGCGCCGGCACGGCCGCTCCTCTTGAGGCCGACGCCGCGGGCGCCTACGTGGTGAGCGCCGATGCGCAGGCCGCCACCTACCAGGTGTCGGTGACCCTCAGGGACGCGCGCATCAACAGCTGGGAGAACCTCAAGGCCGCGCTCGAGCAGGGCGGGGATGTCAGGCTTGACGACAGCATCGTGGCCAAGGGGCCGCTGACCATCACCGCTGACACGACGCTTGACCTGGCGGGTCATAACCTCACGCTTCCGGACGGCGAGGCGAGTGAGGTGGGCGCTTCCGGCGCCCTCATCACCGTGCAGTCCGGCACCTTCACTCTCACCGACTCTACCGCGACCCCGCTCAAGTCCCAGTGCCGGGCCGAGAAGCGCGGGGTGCAGGCCAAGGAGGCTGGCCAGCTGGCCTCCTACGACGCGGCCAGCCATGAGCTTACTTATTATGTGACCACGACCAAGGCTAACCGCACGACGGGCACCACCTTCGAGACGCGCCATGAGGAGCACCTGAACCTGGGTGCCGCCGGCGCCATTGAGGCGCAGGGCATCGGCGCCCTCGTCGAGGTGCGCGACGGTGCCGCGTTCGCCATGGACGGCGGTCGTCTGACGAATGCGGGCGGTGCCCATGCCGTGAAGGCCGGCGACTCGACGGTGACCATCGTCGGCAATGCCGCCATCGTCGGCAGCGGCAGCGCGTCCGCCAGCGGACAGGACGCTAACGGCGCCGGCATCTACCAGGCCGGTGGCACGCTGACTGTGGGCGGCAACGCCGCCATCGCCGCTAACGTGGCCGCCAACAACGGCGGCGGCGTGTACCTGGCTGATGGCAAGGCGACCATCGGCGGCAATGCCGTGGTGGCCGGCAACAAGGCGTCCGAGGACGCGGCGGAGACGGACGGCTCCAACGAGCATCCGGACACGTACAACGGCGGCGGCATCTACGTGGCCAAGGCCGCGTCGCTCACGGTGAGCGAGAACGCCGTCTTCTCGGGTAACCGCGCTCGTCGCGATGGCGGCGGCATCTACGTGGCGCCCCGGCTGAAGGATGACTCGCTCGTCAGCGCGAACCGCCTTGTCCTCACTGGCGCCACCATTACCAACAACTACTCTGATGCCGTCAAGGAGCGCACGGGCTTCTACGTGTCCGGCGGCGGTGGTATCTTCTCGATGGGCGACGCTGCTATCGACGGTGCCGTCATCACGTCCAATCGCGCGGCCGACGCCGGCGGTGGCTTGGCCATGCCGGGCGAGGCCAAGTACCAGATGCCCCTGCTCGCCATGACCAACACCGTGGTGGCTGCCAACTGGGCGGAGGCCAGCGAGGGCGGCGGCATGTTCTGCATGACCTCCGGTCGCCGCGATGAGGACAAGGTGGCGCGCCTGAGCTACGTCACCACCGGCACCTACGTCACCAACAACCACACCAACACCGAGTTCGACTACGGCGGAGGCGGCCTGTTCGTGCCTGTCGATGGCTTCCTGAACGTGGTGTACCCCGTGGTCTCGGGCAACGAGGCCCGCGGCTTAGGCGGCGGCGTGGGCGCGTGCAGCAACAGCACCGTCATCACCCAGGACGCCGCCATCTTCGACAACAAGGCCCTGGGCGAGAACCACACCACCAACCCCAACGAGTACGGCGACCGCTGGGCCATGCTCGCCGAGGACAAGGGCCCCGGCCCCAAGGGCAACGACCCGGGCGACCGTATTTGGGATATGAAGTCCTCGGCGGTGGTTGAAAACACGTACGATCAGTACGACAGCTACAACGACTATCGCACGCTCAAGCATGCGGGCTGGCGCAACGAGGAGGACAAGGTCGAGCCCCTGGAGGCCAACGACTTCTTCAGCGCGCACCGCGCCACCGTCTACGGCACGATGCTCGGCGGCCATGACGCCAGCTGCCCGGAGAACTGTGAGAGCAGCCATCGCTCCGAGTACAACTGGACGGGTTGGATGAGCGCGAGCCCCGCCCAGGGCGAAGCGAAGGTGGACTACGCCAAGTATGGAGTGGCGAAAGTGACTCTCCCGGGTGAAGGAGGGCAGCTGGGAGCCAACTCCTCTGGTCCCCGTGCTAACAACTTGGGTTGGTACCTATGGGTCAAGAATAGCGACTTCGATGAAGAGTTGGCTCTGGAGAGTGCGTACAAGCTTGACGGCGCGAGTGTGGAGCTCAACAGCTACCAAAGCGGCAAGAGCTTCCGCTCTTCCATGACCGGCTTCTACGAACTGGGCTTGCAGAACGCCCCCAACCTCATCTGCCTGGACTTCAAGCGCTACGCCGACGGCGGCTTCATGCAGAATGCCGACGGCAGCTCCGCCAACAACGGGCTCTACCTTAAGGCCGACGGCTCGAAGCTGGCCCCGCGCGAGCTGGAGGCCGCTACGCGCACCGAGCCCTTGGCCTACTACCGCGTGTACCACATCGACAAGTTCCCCGAGGGCAATGGCTTTGCCCAGGCCAACCGCATCATGGCGCTTACCGCGGATCCGAGCGCCGCGGCCAAGGTGTCGGCCCGCAGCGCTGCTTGCGTGTTCGTCACGGGCAACAGCTCCAACACCAACGGCGGCGGCATCGGCTGCAACGGCTTCATCCACATCGGCCGCCCCGATCCCAACGTGCCCGACGAGCCGACGACGCCGGACGACCCGACGCACTTCGGCAGCTTCCGCATCGTGAAGACGCTCGAGGGATTCCCGGAGACCGAGGAGGGCACCATCGACGGCGAGCGCGCCACCGTGGTCTTCCACGTAGTGGGCTATCAGGACGAGGAGTCCGTCGAGAGCGGCGAGGGCCATAACGTCATCTACGATGCCTACCACGCTCTGGAGTTCGACGCCAATGAGGAACAGGAGATCGTGCTGGGCTGCTTCCCCGTGGGCTCGTACTTCACGGTGACTGAGGTGTCCTACAGCGGCGCCAACTTCGAGATAGCCGATGGCGAGAGTGCCACGCGAGGCGTCACTATTGTGGCGAACGACGACACGCAGGAGGGCGCCGTCCTTCCGCAGGTCAACTTCCGCAACACGTACAAAGGCGATGGCCACAAGACCTCTGGCGTGGTGAACACCTACACCAAGCAGGACGGCAGCTACACCGTCACCCAGAAGTGGAGCAAGACCCAGGTTGTCGTGCCTGAGCCTGCGGAGGGCGACGAGCCGCAGACCCCGGCCGACGAGTCCTAGGCGAGGAAAGTGATGAGCATGAAACGAACCTTCCTGAAGAAGCGGACGGCGCTCGCCGTGCTGGCGGTGGCCCTGGGCTTGGGCGTGATGGTCGGCCCGACGCTGGCCTACTACACCGACACCACTGAGGCGAACGGGTCTATCCCGTTCTCCCTCACCCCCGAGACGCCGCCCCCGCCGGTGGACCCCGAGGAGCCTGAGGAGCCGACGCCGCCCCCGCCGGGCACTGAAATCCAGGAGAAGATCGAGGGCACCAACAAGATCATCCACGTGGAGAACGTGGGCAAGACCGACGTGGCAGTGCGCGTGCGCGCCTTCTACGGAACGGCGAACGCCACGGTCGAGTTCGCTGGCGAAGGCTGGGGAACGCGCGCCGAGGGCGACGGCGAGGAAGGCTGGCTGTACGGCCGCACCGTCCTGAAGCCGGACGAGGTGAGCGATGCCCTCTATATAAAGGTAGAGCCGGTCAAGAACGCGCAGGTCGATTCGTTTGACATCGCCATCGTGCAGCAGTGCGTGGTGCCGGACGAGGTGGCCGAGGGCAAGCCTGCCGCGGCGACCTTCGCGGATGGCACCGTGGTGCTGGACAAGCTGACGCCCCTTCCGGCCTACGAGGCTGACGACCAGGCCGAGGGCGAGGATCCTGAGGCTGGGGCCGAGGGCGAGGGCGAGGAGCCTGCGGCTCGGGCGGCCCTGGCTGCGGCGGCGGCCGTCGAGGGCCTGGTGCCCGTGGCCGACGAGGCTGCCCAACTGGTGAACGCGACCGTCAACCCGGGCGTCCGGGCGTAAAGGAGGGAGAGCCATGAGCGAAGTGAAGAGCGCATCCCCCCGCACCGTGCGGATGATGGTGCTGGCCGCGGCCGTGCTGCTGGTGGTCGGCATCGCGGGCGTGGTCCAGTCGACCCAGGCCCAGCTGGTGTTCATGAGCGAGAACTATGTCGCCGAGTTCGCGCAGACCCACATCGGGGTGGCGCTGACCGAGAACGATGTGGTGGTCGAGGGCGACGACGCCCTGCTGGCCGATCCAGAGGCCCTGCTGGGCGGCGATGCCCAGATGATTCCGGGCAAGGCGTACGCCGAGCGGCTCTCGGCCGTCAACACCACCGACATGGGTGAGTACGTGCGCCTGACCGTGCGCAAGTACTGGGCCGATGCCGACGGGACGAAGAACCCGCTGCTCGACCCCGCGCTGATCCAGCTGACCTACGACTCCGAGGATTGGGTGCTCAACCCGGAAGAGTCCACCGACGAGCGCCTGGTGTTCTACTACCGCCACCTGCTGGACGCCCACGAGGCGGCCGTGGCCCCGGCGGTCAAGACCATTGCCATCGACCCGTCCGTGTCCACGGCGACCGGCGATTTCTCGCAGTGCCGCGTGGCCCTTTCCGCCCAGGTCGACTCCGTGCAGATCAACTATGCCGACGACGCCGCTAAGAGCGCCTGGGGCGTGGACGTGGACGCGCTCGGCCTCGAGTGGGATGAGGTGATGGCGCGATGAGCCTGAGGAGTTTTTGCGGGAAGGCCCGGACTGGGCTGTTGACCGTGGCCCTGGCCGCAGGCCTGGCGCTCTCGGGCGCGGCTGCCGCGTGGGCTGCGGAGACCGGCTGGACGGTCACGTTCACCGGCGACAAGATGGAATCCGACGGCACGGCCGATGTGCTGGCCCAGGTGAAGCGCCTGCAGCCCGGCGACAAGGTAGAGTTCGACATCGACCTGTTCAACGCCTATGGCGACAAGGCCGACTGGTATATGAAGACTGCGGTGCTGCGCACCATGGAGGAGCTGGCCGAAAACGGCGGCGGCTCCTATTCCTACAACCTGACCTATACCAATCCCGCGGGTGAGAAGAAGGTTATCTACACCAACGACACCGTCTCGGGAGATAGTGACAAGGACGACACCAACGGCCTGCATGACGCGAC
>CANSQW010000044.1 GCA_947649215.1 uncultured bacterium
CCATGTGCAACTGCGGCGCGCTCACCATCCCCGAGTTCCAGGACAAGGCGAAGCTGACCCTGGTCAGCGCCACGTCCATCGTGGAGGGCGGCGCCCACGACGTCCTGCTGAAGGACAAGACGCCCTACGTCTCCAACACGCGCTAACGCAGGAAGGCGGAGCGCGCCTTACGATGCGCTCTGCGGCACTCCCGCGCTTCCGAAGGGCCCCGATGACGGGGCCCTTCCTGCGTCTGGGGGAGGAAACTGTGCGTTTTGCTGGCGAGAAGTCGCAAGATGCCCTGATCACCCCTTGCGAACGGGGCCTTGGTGGTATACTCCAGGTTTCGATAGGATAATCGCTTCAGTGTGCTCTTTTTCGCGCGGGGAGGTGACATGCAGAACTCATGGATCGGCATCGCGCTGATGGCCCTGGTCGTGGTCATCGGCCTGGTGGCGGGCGTTCGCCTGAGCCCGCCCGGCTCCCAGCGCCGTGCCGTCATCGGATCGCTCGGCGGCGTGACCCTGGTGGTGGTCCTGTTCTTCCTGGTTGCCATCGCGCTCTCGCAGCGGTGGACCGCCCCGCTGTTTGCCGTGGCCTGCATCGTCGTTCCCGTGGCCGTCTACGTGGGGATGACCGAGTCGGCTGACAAGACGCGTCGCCGCAAGCGCGCGGACGAGGCTGCCAAGGCCCGCGCCGCGCAGGAGCCTGCCTCGGAAGAGGCGGCCGAGCCGCTGGTCAAGCCCGTGGTCGAGCCGAAGAAGCCCACCAAGCGCGTCGCTCCCAAGCCTAGCAAGCCCACCAAGCCCGCCCACGGCAAGCCCACTCCCGCCACGATATCGCTCCCCTTCGCTGACCTCACCACTACCAAGGTGGTTCCGGTGGAGAAGGTCAACGTGATCGACCTGCGCCCGCTCGCCGAGGAGCAGGAGGAGCGCCGCCGCGCCCTGGAGGAGGCTGCCGCCCTGGAGGCCGCGGAAATCGAGGCGGTGGAGGAGATCCCGTTCGTAGCCTCGCCCTTCGTGCCTGCTGACGCGGAGCCGGAGGACGAGGAGTTCGAGCCGGCAGAGCCCGTCGTCACGTTCGAGCCCGAGCCGATGCGCGAGCCTGAGCCGGCGTTCGTTCCCGCGTCCGAGGCGGAGCTCGCGGCGTCTTCCAAGCCGACGTGGGAGGTGTTCTCCTTCGCGTCCGAGGCGGAGCTTGAGCCTGCGTCCGAGCCGGAGCCTGCGGCTGCCCGCGCGGCGGAGGAAGCGCCTGCCGTGGAGCCGGCCTTCGAGCCCGAGCCTGTCGTCGCTGCCGCGCCCGAGCCGGAGCCCGAGCCCGCCGTGGTCATCGAGTCCGAGCCCCTGCCGGAGCCGGAACCTGCCATCATTCCCGAGCCGGAGCCCGAGCCTGCGTTCGTCCCCGAGCCCGAGCCCGCCCGCATTGCGACCCCCGAGCCCGAGCCGGCCCCCGAGCCCATCGCGACCTCCGAGCCGACCCCCGCCGCGGCCTCGTCCTATGACGGCTTCTGCGCCAAGGCGCAGTCGCTGCGCGAGCGCGGCGTGTACCCCATTGCCGCGCGCCTCTTCGCCGAGGCTGCCGCCGCAGCGCCGACGCCCGACGAGGCCCGCCGCGCTCGCTTCGACGAGCTGGCCTGCTACGTCAAGGCGGGCGATGGGGCCAAGGCCCGTGCCGTCGCCGCCGAGCTACGCCAGTCGAGCGTGCTCACCCGCGTCGAGCGCATGAAGCTGGACGCGGTCGAGAGGATGGGGTAGGCCATGGCAGCCCACGCCCGCCCCGATCAGCGCGTTGACCGGCGGGCGCCCGCTCCGCGCCGCCGTCCTGAGATGCCCCCGTCCTACCGGGCCTCCTGGGCGGCGCTGCCCGTGGTGGTGCTCTGCTCTCTGGCCGTCTCGGCCTGCATGGCCTTCGGCAACCCGGTGCTGTGGATGACCAACGACCAGGCCGCCGAGGCCCTCGCCGCCGCGCCTCCGGAGGAGACCCCCGAGCCTGCCCCCGACGTCCCGGAGGAGCCTGAGGCCCCTGAGCAGCAGATCATCGGCCAGTACCAGGCCATCTCCCAGAGCGAGGACGCGGCGCGCGCCCAGAACATCCGCCTGGCGGCCGACGCCATCGACGGCGTGGTCATCGAGCCCGGCGGCGTCTTCTCGTTCAACGAGGTGGTGGGCAACAGCTCCGCTGAGCGCGGCTACCAGGAGGCTCCCGTCATCCGCAACGGCAAGGTGGCCGTCGGCGACGGCGGCGGCATCTGCCAGGTGTCTACCGCCCTCTACATCGCGGCCGTCAAGGCCGACCTGGACATCGTCGAGCGCCATCCTCATTCCGTCGTGTCGGACTACGCGCCCATCGGCCTGGACGCCACCATCGTCTACGGCCAGATCGACCTGCGCATCCGCAACAACACCGAGCATGACATCACCATCTACGCCAAGGCCGTCGGCCAGACGGTGGACGTGACCATCGTCGGCGACCCGCTGCCCGAGGGCGTCACCGTGGACGCCACCTCGCGCGTGGTGGATCGCTACGAGAAGAAGGACGCCGAGGGCGAGCTGCGCCAGTACTACATCTCCGAGTCGTTCCGCGTGTACTACCAAGACGGCGTGCGCACCACGCGTGACCTGCTCTCGAGCGACATCTACCTGGTGGACGACTCCTCGACCGTCACCCTTGCCGAAGGAAGCGTGGAGCCCAGCAAATAGCGCCGCTTCCCTCCCCGGGCAGGCATCGTTTCGTATACAATGGACCAAGCGCGCGAAATGCGGGCACCAACGCCGCGCCTGCGGCACCGTCGTCCATCATTGGGAGAAAGAGCCACCATGGAAACCAACGAATCCATCCTCACTCGCAGCATCGTCGGCCTGGATGACCGTAAGGTGCTCGGCAAGATGCGCGAGCTGCGCGTCGACTGCGATACCCTGGCCGTCGGTCACTACATCGTCTCCAACGCCACCACCAGCACCCCGCTTGTGCTGCCCTTCGCCAACGTGATCGCCGTCGGCGACACGTTCATCACCGTCCAGTCCCGCGAGGACTTCCTGGCGGCGTCCGACCCGCAGGCCCAGGCCCTCATCGGCGACGGCTTCGCGCTCATTGGCGCCGAGGTCTACACCCGCACCGGCAACAAGCTGGGCACGGTGGCCACCTACGCCTTCGACCCGGTGTACGGCACCGTCACCAGCCTCACCCTCGACAACGGCACGGTGTTCGCGGCTGACGCCTTCGTGTTCTTCGCCCCCGAGTTCGTCTTCGTCGACGACGGCGCCAAGACGGCTGCCGAGCTGCGCGAGAGCGGCGAGCCCGCAGCCGAGGTCGTGGCTGAGGAGGTCGTCGCGGTGGACGAGCCCGTGGCCGACGAGGTGCTGCTGGCCGACGACGTGGCTGCCCTGGCGGTCGAGGACGAGATCGTGGAGGCCTTCGAGGAGGCCGCCGTCGAGGAGGAGGCCCTCGAGCTCTCCGAGGAGGACGCGCAGCTGGTGGAGTTCCTCATCGGCAAGACGCTCACCGAGGACGTGGCCAGCGCCGACGGCGTCTTTGTCGCCGCCCGCGGCGTCATCCTCACCCGCGAGCTGGTCGAGCAGGCGGCTGCGCACGACGCCCTGCTCTCCCTGACCATGAGCGTGGACGAGTAGCGCGACGCCTCACATCGCTGACGCGAGGGGCCCGGCCGTCTGGTCGGGCCCCTCTTACGTCTGGGGGGGGGCTAGGCGCGCTCCCGCAGGGCGTCGAAGAGCGCCTGGAGCTCGGGCTCGAAGGCGCTTCCCTTCAAGCGGATGAAGGCGATGTCGTGCTGGATGGGCGGCCCTGCCAGCGGCACGGCCTTGAGGCTGCCCTCCTGGAGCTCGCGCTGTACGGCGGCCTCGTAGAGGAACGCCACGCCCAGGTCGTGGGCGACGAGCACCTTGATGACGCCCAGGCTCTCGGCGATGAGCGTGTCGGAGAACCCCTCGATGGACAGGTTGCGCGAAGCCAGGGCGTGGTCGAGCACGGCGCGGGTGCCCGATCCCGGCTCGCGCATGATGAGGCGCTCGCCCAGCAGGTCCTCCACCGTCCGCGGCTCCCGGGCGAACCGGTGGCCGGCGGCGCAGACGCAGACGAGCCGCTCGGTGCGAAAGACGTCCCACGCATACGCGCTCTTGTCGAAGAGCCCCTCCACGAAGGCGCAGTCCACCTCGCCGGCGTCGAGCAGCTCGATGAGGCGACGCGTGCCGCCCGAGCGCACGGTGGCGCGGATGTCGGGGCGCGCGGCCAGGTACTCCGCCAGGGGAGCGGCGGCCAGGTACTCGCCGGCCGTGAGCGTCATCCCGATGCTCAGCTCCACGGCCGACCCCGACGCCAGCGCGCTCACGCGCTCGCGGAGCATGGACTCGTCGTGGGCCATGGTGGAGAGCGCGTCGCGCAGCACGAGGCCGGCCTTCGTCAGCTCGAGCCGCTTGCGGCGATAGGTGAACAGGTCGGCGCCGTACTCCTTCTCCAGGAAGGCGATGTGCTGGGATACGGCAGGCTGGGTGATGTGGAGCTCTTCGGCGGCGCGCGTGTAGTTGAGGGTGCGGCACACGGTGAGGAACGTCTTCACGCGGAAGTCCTGCACGGGTGCCTCCCTTCTCTCTCCGTCTGCTGCCGTCACCGTATCATAAAACTATATTATGGTTAGATAAAAACTCATTAGTTTTCATTTGGTATACTGCATGGCAGAATGACTTCACCACGTTCCTGCGCGCCGCTGCGTCCCCACCGGCGGCGCGTGGTCTGAACGATCATCTATACCCGTACGAAAGGCAGCCAATGCGCGAGCTGATAAAGAAGGTTCCCATCCCCACGGCGGGCGTGGCCCTCGGCCTGGCGGCCCTGGGCAACCTGCTCCAGCCGTATACCGAGGTCGCCCATGGCGTGTGCGGTCTGCTGGCCCTGGCCCTGGTGAGCCTGCTGGCGGCGAAGATCGTGCTGTTCCCCGCGATGATCCGCGACGACCTGCACAACTCCATCCTGGCCAGCGTGTCGGCCACCCTGTTCATGGCGCTCATGCAGCTGGCGGGCTACCTGGCGCCGGTGGCCATCGTTCCCGCCTTCGGGCTGTGGATCTGCGCGGTGGCGGCGCACCTGTCCCTCATGGTGTGGTTCAGCTTCCGCTTCATCCGCCGCTTCAAGCTGCACGAGGTGTTCCCCACCTACTTCATCTGCTACGTGGGCATCATCGTGGCGTCGGTCACCTCTCCGACGTTCAACATGCAGTCGCTGGGCTACGGCCTGTTCTGGCTGGGATTCGCCTGCTACGCCGTGCTGCTGGCCGTGGTGACCCTGCGCTACCTGCGCCATGAGATTCCCGAGCCCGCCCGTCCGCTGTTCTGCATCTACGCGGCGCCGATGAGCCTGTCGCTCGTGGGCTACCTGGCCACCGCGCCCAGCCCCAACCCGGTGTTCGTGGGCGTGCTCATGGTGCTGGCCCAGGCGCTGTTCGCGGTGGTGCTGACGCGCCTGCCCAAGCTGGTGGCCCTCAAGTTCTACCCCAGCTTCGCGGCGATGACGTTCCCCTTCGTCATCTCGGCCACGGCGCTCTCCAAGGGCGTGGCCTTCCTGACTGCCGCCGGCGTGGCGCTGCCCTTCCCCGAGGCGCTTCAGGTGCTCATCGGCCTGGAGACGGCGTTCGCGGCCATCATGGTGCTGTTCGTGCTCGGCCACTACGTGCGCTTCTTCTACGAGCGCGTGGAGCATCCGCAGGCTGCCGCCGTGGTGCAGGAGTCGCAGATGAACGCCCGCTTTGCCGAGAACTTCGAGAACTAATCCCGAGGGCGGGATCCCCCGCTCCTGCCCGCTGTCATGAGAGGCGGCCCGCGAACCTGCTCGCGGGCCGCCTCGCGTTTGTTGGTACAATGGCCCGACGAACCCCTTCACGAAGGAGCCCCTATGAACTTCCACAACGCCCGCTTCCTGGCCGCCTACGGCACGTCGGCGCAGCTGCCGCCCTCGAACGGCCCCGAGGTCTCCTTCGCCGGGCGCTCCAACGTGGGCAAGTCGTCGCTGCTCAACAAGCTCATGTACCGCAAGGGCCTGGCGAAGGTGTCGTCCACGCCGGGCAAGACCGCCACCATCAACTTCTACGACGTGGACGGCGCCGACCTGGTCGACCTGCCCGGCTACGGCTACGCGAAGGTCTCCAAGTCCGAGAAGGGACGCTGGTCGGAGCTGATCGACGGCTACTTCAACCAGGAGCGCGCCTTCGCCTTGGTGGTCTCGCTCATCGACATCCGCCACGAGCCCTCGGCGCTCGACCGCGGCATGGTGGGCTTTTTGAAGGAGGCCGGGCTTCCCTTCGCCATCGCGCTCACCAAGGCGGACAAGCTCTCGAAGCAGCAGGCAGCCAAGCAGCGCGCCGCCATCGTGAAGGCGCTCGACCTGCCGAAGGGGACGCCGGTGGTGGTTACCTCTGCCGAAAAGGGCGACGGCATCGAGGAGCTGCGCGCCCTCATCTCCCGGGCGGTTGGCGACTAGGCGAAACCGATGCGCGCCCGTCTGCCTGCCCCTCTAAAAACGGTACGGGGGGGGGGTATGCTCTTCTCAGCGCCGCTGGGCAGCAAACGGCCGTAGGAGAGTGCAATTTAGGACTTGTTTGTTACATCTAAAAGCAGGTCTCGCACTCATTTTCTCGTGCTTGGCTACAATGGTGAGCAGCGCGTCGAATGAGACGGGGGAATCGGGGCCCTCGGCGGCGACACAATCGGGAGAACCTGCGGGGAGAGCCTTATGCCCCAAGGGATGTCGCACCAGGAGTAACAAGGTATGAACACGGTTAGCGTCTTGGTCGTCGATGACGACAAAGAGCAAGCGCATGCGCTCGAGCGCATGCTTGAGCAGTATCCTACCCACAAGACCTTCGAGGTGGAGATCTGCACCAGCCTCGCCGCTCTTGACGAGCGCCTGCGCCGGGGCATCTCGCCGGACATCGTGTTCATGGACGTTGTGCTCGAGGACGCCGCCGGGTCTGCCGGCAACGGCATCACCGCCGTGCAGAAGCTGCTTCAGCAGTGCCCCGGCGTCCAGGTCATCTACGTCACGGGTCACGTCGAGTACTGCACGCGGGTCTATCGCACCAGCCACGTCTACTTCCTCACCAAGCCCCTCCAGTCCGAGGACTTTGCCGACGCGCTTGACAAGGCCATCGAGAACCTGGAGGAGCGCATCGCGCGCCCCTTCGGCGTGAAGGTGGGCGGCCGCATCATGCGCGTGCTGCCGGCCGACATCGAGTTCGTGGAGAGCGACCGGCGCAAGGTGCGCATTCACCTGGCCGATCAGGTGATCGAGGCCTACGAGTCTCTGGGCGGCATCGCCCGCAAGCTGCCCGGCACCTTCGTGCAGTGCCACAAGAGCTTCCTCGTCAACATGGAGAAGATCGCCGAGATGCGCAGCGACCAGATCGACCTGCTCTCCGGCGCCACCATCCCCATCAGCCAGAAGCGCTCGCGTCCCACGCGCGAGGCGTTCATGGACTTCCTGAAGGAAAGGCTGTAGGCTAGGGGCGCCGGCCCTCCGTCGAAGGAACGCATGCCAGAGAACCTCATCAACTTTCTTACCGGACTGCCCTGTCAGCTGGTGTTGATCTATGCGGCCACGCGCCTGCTCGACATCCAGCGCAAGGGCTGGTACTGGCTGGTGAGTCTGATCATCGTGCTGCCGTTCCTCGTGGCCCAGGACTTGCTGGGGCAGCCGGCGCGGATGCTGCTGGGCACGGTGGGAATCATGGTTCCCTGGCTCGTGTTCGCCCGCGATCCGCTGCCGCGGCGCCTGTTCGTCTCCGTGCTCATCATGCTGGTCATCGTCATCGCCGAGATACCGCCTACGCTCCTGTGGAGCCACGTCATCGGCTCCGACCTGACCGTGAAGCCCACGGCGGGGCTGAGCCTCAACTTCTTCCTTGCCTCGCATCTGCTGCACCTGGTGGTGCTCATGGGGCTGCTCGTGGTCCTGGAGGCCGTGGAGCGCTGGCTGCGATCCACCAGCACGCGCAACGGCATCGCGCAGTTCATCGGGTTCATCGTGGTGCAGTACCTGCTCATCGCGCTCAGCGTGGGCATCATGGAGGTCACCGGCGACGTGAGTCGCCCCATCGTGCTGGGCAACCTGATCGTGGCGGTGGCGTGCGTGGTGGCCGACGCGTTCTTCTTCCC
>CANSQW010000045.1 GCA_947649215.1 uncultured bacterium
GGGCACGGAGATGTGTATAAGAGACAGGGTCGAGGTGCCGGCGCTGCCGGCGGCGCTCGCGCGCCTGGGCTACGCGGTGGACGCCGGCACGGCGGCGCGCCTTGTCGCCGGCGACGCCGATGCGCCCGTGCGCCTGTGCGCCCACGACTCGTGCCCCGACCGCGACCGCGGCGAGTTCGCCGACGGCATGCGAGCGCTCCTGCCCGCGGGGATGTGCGTGGAGCCGGCGCACGCGCGCACGCGCTCGCTGTGCTGCGGGTCGTCCCTGCGCGCGGCCGGCAAGTTCGAGGCGGCCGACAAGATGGCCGCGCGCAACGGCGAGGAGGCGCAGGAGGTTCGCGCCGACGCCCTCGTCACGGCGTGCCTGTCCTGCGCGTTCCAGCTGAACGCGGCTCAGGCGGCCGTGCCGGCCGTCCACTTCCTCGAGCTGCTCTACGACTGGCGCATCGACTGGGCGAGCGCGGGTGCGTGGATGAAGCTGCGCTTCCTCTTCGACGAGACGCTCGGCGTGGCCGGGGCGGGGGAGCGGGCCTTCGTGGGCCTGGGAGCCGACGAGGCGCCGGCTGCGGCCGAGCCCACCGTGGCCGACCGGGCCGCCGAGGAGACCTCTGAGGACGCGCGTGCGCTCACCGGCCCTGAGGAGGACGCGCGCCATGACGTGACCATGAGCAACGAGGACGTCGAGGTCCTCGGGGAATAGGAGGGCCCTGTGGCCACCGAGCAGCGAAAGACCAACTGCCATTTCTGCGGCTACCTGTGCGCCTTCACCGCCACGGTGGAGGACGGGCGCATCACCGCGCTCGAGCCTGACGCGAGCCGCTACCCCTACGATCCGCAGGTGCTGGCGGGATGCCGGCGCTGGCCGATGAACCTGGAGGTGCTCGACGGCGCCGACCGCGTGAACCGCCCGCTGCGCCGGGTGGGGGAGCGCGGCTCGGGTGCGTGGGAGGAGGTCTCCTGGGACGAGGCGCTTGACGACATCGCGGCGCGCCTGGCCGCGCTCGCGGCCGAGCACGGCCCAGGGACGCTCGCGTCGATGATCGGCGGGCCCCACACGTCGTTTTGGCCCTTGCACCGGTTCATGACGCTGTTCGGGTCGCCCAACAACATGGGCATCGGGCAGATCTGCTGGAACCCGCGCATCTGGATGGACGTGCTCACCTTCGGCTGGACGGTGGAGGCCGACATCACCGACGAGACGGGCTGTGTCGTCATCTGGGGCACCAACCCGGCTGAGTCGGACAACTCGCTGTTCTGGCGCACGCTGCTCAAGATCGGGCGCTCGGACGTGCCGCTCGTGGTGATCGACCCGCGCTACACGCGCACGGCCGCCGCGGCCGACATCTGGCTGGCGCCCGTCCCCGGCACCGACTGCGCGCTCGCGCTCGGGATGCTCAACGTCATCATCGCCGAGGACCTCATCGACCGCGCCTTCGTGGAGGAGTGGTGCCACGGCTTCGACGAGCTGGCGGCGCATGTGGCTCCGTGGACGCCCGAGGCGGCCGCCGCGGAATGCGGCGTGGACGCCGAGGACATCCGCCGCGTGGCGCGCCTGTTCGCCGGACCCGCGCCCTCGGCCCTCGTGTCGGGGCGCGGCATCGACCAGGTGGGCCGCTCGGTGGCACCCACGCATCGCGCCATCTGCTGCCTGCGCGCCCTCACGGGCAACGTGGACCGGCCGGGCGCCTGCGTGCTGGCCGAGGGCAGCGACTTCGTGCCCGAGGTGGACTTGGAGCTCACTCTCGAGCATGCCGATGAGCTGGCCGCGCGCTGCCTCAACACGGGCGTGACGCCGCTGCAGAGCTACGAGGGCTACGCGCGCGTGGCCGCGCTCACCGAGCGGATGGGCCGCAAGCTGCCGGCGCGCTACCTCACCTCGGCCCATCCCGACCTCGTGCTGCGCGCCATGGAGACCGGTGAGCCCTACCCGGTGCGCGCCCTCATCGTGGAGGCTACCAACCCGCTGCTCACCTATGCCGATACCCACCGGGTGTTCGCCGCCCTGAGCGGGCTCGACCTCATCGTGGTGCTCGACTACTACCTCACCCCCACGGCCTCGCTGGCCGACTACGTGCTGCCGGCGGCCGGCGCCATGGAGCGCCCCACCTTCCAGGCCCACGGCGGCGTGGCCAACATCGCCTACGGCGGGCCGGCCGCCTGCGCGCCCTACTATGAGCGCAAGGTGGACTACGAGGTGTTCCGCGAGCTGGGCCTGCGCCTGGGGCAGGAGGACGCCTGGCCCGAGGCCACCTTCGAGGAGGCCATCGCCGCCACCCTCGCGCCATGCGGCATGGACTGGGAGACCTACTGCGAGCTGGGGCTGTGCTACCAGCCGCCGGCTTACGGCAAGCATCTGCAGCCCGGCCCCGACGGCCGGCCCCAGGGCTTCGCCACCGCCACGGGCAAGATCGAGCTGGCAAGCGAGGCCCTGGGCGCCCTGGGAGGCCCGCGCCTGCCCGAGCCCGGCGAGCCGCGCCGCCTGTGCAGCGACGCCTTCATCGCCGAGCGCGAGGCCGAGGGCTGGACGCACCTGCCGCTCATCACCGGCGCGCGCAAGCAGCCCTATAACGCCTCGATGTACTTCAACAACGAGGCCTTCCGCCGCCGCCATCCCTTCCCCGTGGCGGAGGTGAGCGAGGCCACGGCGGCCGCCCTCGGCCTCTCCTCGGGCGATACGGTGGTCCTGGCCACCGATCACGGCGAGGCGCGCTTCGTTTTGGATACAATACGTATGAGAGATGGTCTAATAAATGCGGACTACGGATGGTGGCATCCTGAGTGGGAGGCCGGCGCTCCGGAGTTCGGCGGCATGTGGGAGTCCAACGTCAACTGCCTCACGTCCTGCACGGTGGACGAGGGCGAGCCGATGATCGGCACCTGGTCCTACAACGCCATCGACTGCATGATCCGCGCCGACGACCGTCCCCTCTCGTGGCAGCCGGGCTTCACGCCCGATCCCGCCGCGCGAGGATAGGGGAGCGGCCCGCCGGCCGCCTACGAGGGTACCCATCGGGCGCAGCGCCGCCCGCGAGAGAAGGAGACATCCGTGGCAGAGAAGAAGCAAGCCCTGCTGGTGTTCAGCAAGCCGCCCGTGCCGGGCATGGTGAAGACGCGCCTGACCGTGAAGCACGGCGGGTTCCTCACCGACGAGCAGGCCGCCGAGTTCTTCCGGCGCTCGCTCTACGACGTGAGCGAGGCGTGCATGCACGCGCTCTATGAGCTGCAGGCCGCAAACGACGCGGCCGTGGCCGCCGACCCGTCCGTCGACAAGATCACCTACGACTTCTTCGTGTCCACCACGCCGGCCGAGAACGTCGAGCTCATGAGGGAGACGTTCGAGGCCATCGGCCCGTGGCCGATGGAGGTCCACTACCTCACCGACAAGGGTGCCACCTTCGACGATCACTTCGACGACGCCTTCAAGCAGATCTTCGACCTGGGCTATGAGCACATCGTGTCTGTGGGCGGCGACATCCCCACGCTGCCCAAGTCCCATATCATCCAGGCCTTCCAGTGGCTCGACTACTTCCAGTCCCAGGGCACGCCGGGCTTCGTGATGGCGCCGTGCCAGGAGTGCGGCACGTCGCTGGTGGGCGCCAACCGCGAGACCCCCATCAACCACCAGGGCGTCTACTACAACCTGGACGGCAAGGCGGCGCTCGACGCCTACATGGAGAAGATCGTCGAGAAGGACATCCCCTGCGCCTACTTCTCGCCCGTGGCCGACATCGACGAGCGCACCGACCTGGCCCACGCCATCTCGTGCATGCGCGCCATCGAGCGGGCGGCCCGCTACCAGCCCGAGCTGTTCGTCCCGCGCCGCGTGCTCGACTGGGTGGACTTCATGGGCATCACCGTGTGCACCCCGCCCAACGAGGAGCACGACCCGCGCCAGTACATCGACGAGGAGTAGCGAGATGACCGAGGAGAACCGCCGCGTGCTTCACACGACGGGCGCGCTGTGCCCGACGTGTCTGCGCGAGCTGCCGGCCGAGGTGTACGCCGATGACGAGGGCGTGGTGTGGATGAGCCGCACCTGCCCCGACCACGGTCGCCTCGACACGCGCATGTGGCCCGATGCCGACCACTACGAGTGGCTGCGCTCCGAGGCCTTCCCCAAGACGGCGCCGGCGAACACGACGCCCGTCACGGGCCCCTGCCCCAAGGGCTGCGGCACCTGCGCTCGCCACGAGCGCCGCGGGACGCTGCTCGAGATCGAGGTCACGCGCAAC
This sequence comes from uncultured bacterium, assembly GCA_947649215.1. Taxonomy (GTDB): domain Bacteria; phylum Actinomycetota; class Coriobacteriia; order Coriobacteriales; family Eggerthellaceae; genus Enterorhabdus. The sequence goes on from CANSQW010000045.1 coordinate 4,233, forward strand.
TGCAACCTGCGCTGCCCCGTGTGCTTCGCGAGCGCCGAGGGCAACGAGGGCGACCCCACGCTCGACGAGATCGACGCCATGTACGACGTGATAGCGAACGCCGTGGGAACCGACGGCGCCGTGCAGATCACCGGCGGCGAGCCCACATGCCGCAAGGATTTGGCCGAGATCATCTACCGTGGTCGGCAGAAGGGCTTCTGGGGCATCGAGATCAACACGAACGGCCTGGTCATCGCCGCGCGCGAGGGCTACCTGGAGAGCCTGGTGGCCGCGGGGCTCACCGGCGTGTACCTGTCCTTCGACGGTCTGACGGGCGACGTGTACGAGGCCACCTGCGGCCGCGATATCCTCGACGTCAAGCTCAAGGTGATCGAGCGCTGCCGCGCCGCCGGCGTCCAGTGCGTGCTCTCGGTGGCCGTGGTGGCGGGCGTCAACGACGGCCAGCTCGGCGATCTTCTGCGCTTCGCGCTGGAGAACTCGGACGTGGTGGCGGGGCTTGCGCTGCAGCCGGCCTTCACCTCCGGGCGCTTCGACGCCGAGCGCGCCCTGCCCATGAGCGCCGGCGACGTCATCTTCAGCCTGGCCGAGCAGTCCGACGGGCTGCTGGAGCCGCGCGACATCTGGCCGCTCGGCTGCTCGAACCCGCTGTGCGACACGGGCGTGTTCCTCGTGAAGGACGACGCCGCCGCGCATCCGAGCGGCTTCTACCCGGCCACGCGCGCCATGACCATGGAGGAGTACGCCGCCGGCTACAGCCCCGACAGCCCTCAGGGATCGGTGTTCCTCGACATCCTCTACAAGAAGGGCGTCGAGGTGAAGACGGGGCTGTCCGTCATCATCATGAACTACATGGACGCCGTGTCCATGGACACCCAGCGCCTGCGCGAGTGCTCGATGATGGTAACCGTGCCTGACGGCCGCGCCATACCGTTCTGCTCCTACCACCTGACTGATGCCGCCGGCAAGCGCGTCTACCCGCCCTGGTGCAAGGAGGAGCTGCGCGGCGTGGGGGATCGTCACTAGCGATTCGGAGGACGGAGCCCTCGTCGGGGCAGTGCTCAGTCGCTCAGACAGTCCTCGCTTTGTGGAACAGCCCACTGGGCTGTTCCAGTCGCTGCGGAACTCGCTTGGTGAGCACTGCCCCGACGAGGGTACCTCTCCGGCGTCGATTGACGCACAGGCCCATGCCTTGCGAGAAGAGAAGGAGAAGGAGCCTGATGGCTGACTACAAGATTACCAACGATCCGGCGCGGTGCGTCCGGTGCGGGCTGTGCGTGGCGTTCTGCCCGTGCTACGTGCTGGAGGCGGACGAGGAGGGCTATCCCTTCGCCGCCCACCCCGACCAGTGCGTCGGCTGCACCACCTGCGCGGGCAACTGCCCTAAGCGGGCGCTTCTGGTGGAGGCCACGGGGGATGCGACCTTCGATCCCTACGCTGGCGAGGAGCGCGCCGAGCCGCTGGCCGCGGCGCGCCTTGAGGAGCTGGCCGGATACCAGCGCGCCATCATGGAGGCGCTCGACCTGCGTTGGCAGCCGGTGGCCGTGGGGCTCATCGCGGCCGACGAGGCCCTGCCCGACGCGCCCATCCCCGCGGAGAACCTGCGCTTCTGCCAGGCGATGATGGCCGCCCGCCGCGGCGCGAGCATCCTCATGCCGCCGCACCGCCACTCCTGCCCCGACGGCACGTCCATCTTCGGCATGACCGGCGTGCCCGAGAAGCTGGCCACCGGCGAGATCTACGTGCTGTTCCACAAGGTGGTCAACGCCGAGGCGGCCGCGCGCATGGTGGCCGAGCGCCCGACGCTGCCGCCCAAGAGCCGTCGGGCCACCTACGTCGCGCCGCTCGCCAAGACGGTGCGCGAGCCGGAGGTGGTGGTGTTCACCGGCACGCCCGAGCAGATGATGTGGCTGTGCATGGCCATGAGCTACTACTCGGGGCACCGCCACGACTTCCACGCGAGCGGCTTCAACTCCATGTGCGTGGAGGCCGTGCTCCTGCCGCTGGCCAACGACGAGCCCAACATCACCTTCGGCTGCTACGGCTGCCGCGCCGCGAGCGACATCGGCGAGGACATGATGTTCATGGGCGTGCCCACCCACCTGCTGCCCACCATCGCCGAGGGCGCCACGGAGCTGGCCAAGAAGGCCATCCCCGATTCCCGCAACAAGATCTACGTCCCGCCCATCATGTAGGATCTGCCGCCCCGCGTTGTGCGGGGCGGCCTCATGCGAGGCGGGGCATGGGTGCGGCGCTAGCGGCGCTCGGGCGCCTTCCCCGTCTCGTCCACGAAGCCCTCGGCGTAGGCGCTCGGCACCACGAGCGATCCGCCGGAGTCCTGCAGGCTCTGGCTTACCAGGTGCATCTGGCGCAGGCGCAGTGCTATCTCGTCGTCACGGTACACGTCGGCGGCGTCGTGCAGCATGGCGGCGATGTCTCGCTCCACCTCGGCGAGGACGATCCGCGCGTTCTTCTCGCGGCCGGCACGCGCCTCGGCCGACATGGACTGCTGCAGCTCCTTGGGAATCACGATGTCGCGGATCTCCACGGAGAGCACCGACACGCCCCAGACGCTCGTCTTCTCCTCGATCTTGAAGCGCAGCTCCTCATCGAGCTTGTCGCGGTGCACGGACACGTCGGTGATGTCCTTGCGTCCGATGGCGTCGCGCAGGGCGGTCTGGGCTGCCATCGACACAGCGTCGTAGTGATCCTCGACCTCCATGCAGGCCTTCTCGGCGTCCCAGATCATCCAGAAGAGGATGGCGTCCACGTTCACGGGCACGAGGTCGCGCGTCAGCGTCTCCTCGGCGGAGAACCCGGTCAGCATGATGCGCTGGTCGGCGCGCAGGGACACGTGGTCGATGAAGGGGATGGTGAGGTAGGGGCCGGGACCGGCGGTCTTGTGGTACCGCCCGAGGCGCAGCACCACGTCGCGGCGCCACTGGGGCGCGATGCGCAGGGTAGAGGCGGCCAGCAGCGCCAAGGTGAGCGCTCCGGCTAGGAGCCATATGCTGACGGCGCCATAGGCGAGGTAGCCGCCGCCCATGACGGCGACCGCCACGACGACGAAGACGAACGCCGAGAACACGAAGCTCGCGCCCTCGTCAGCGCGCGACCCCCGCGGCGAGCTGTACTCCTCGATCTGGGGCGCCCCTCCTGCCGCGCCGTGGCGCGCTGCCGTCAGTCCGTCAGCCTGCTTCCTAGTCTTGCCCATGGTATCCCGTCCTCGTTCTCGCGGCGTCCTCGGCCTCGCTGCGCAGCGATTCCGTGAACGACTCCATACGATCCCTGATCTCGTCAAACGTCATGCCAAGCGTCCGGTAGCGCCGCACGCAGTCCTCAAGCAGCATGTCGGCGGCAGCCAGGTCGGGCTCTGCCTCCTCGGCGAGGTTCTTCTCCACGTACATGCCGCGGCCGCGCACCATCACGACGAGGCCTGCCAGCTCGAGCTCGCGGTAGGCCTTGGTCACCGTGTTGTAGTTGATCTTGGCCTCGGCCGCGAGGCTTCGAATGCTGGGGAGCTGCTCGCCCGGCTTGAAGTGCCCCGTGCGGATGAGGTAGGTGATCCGGTTGCGCAGCTGGACCCAGATGGGCAGGTCGGACGTGTCGTCCACGCGGAATATCGGCTGTTCTCTCCTCGCGCTCACGTTCTCTTCTCGTCTCCGTTCCCGCAGGGCCTCACAGGGCCCCGCCTATGATGATGCAGTAGCGTAGCATGAAGCCCCCGACCAGGCAGAGCGCGTCGGCGCCGGGGACGGCGCGCGCCTCCTTGAGCGTCAGCGACCACGTCTCGGCGGCCCGCGGGGCCGCGATGCCCAGTCCCACGGCGCCGACGGCGAGGTTGGCGAGCATCGCCGG
>CANSQW010000046.1 GCA_947649215.1 uncultured bacterium
CCCCCACACGACCCGCGCGCGGGGCGCGGGCCCTCCATCCCCCGGAGCGCGGCTCGCGCGCCCCGCAGGGCCGACCACCCTAGGCGTCGGCCCGCACCACCAGCACGTCGTCGAACACCACGTCGCGCTCCGTGCAGTCGGCCTCCAGCTCCACGGACGCGTAGCCGTCCGCCTCGATGGACACGCGGTAGCGCGCCTCGGCCAGGTCCTCGTAGGAGAAGTCGCCGAACTCGTCGGTGGCCAGCTCGGCCACCACGACGCCCTCCTCGTCGCGCACCGTGACCCGCGCGCCGATGATCACCTCGTTCACCGTGCGGTCGGCCACGGCCCCCGCCACGAAGCGGCGCGGCTTGTGCAGATAGCGCACGTGCGAGCCCAGCGCCGCCAGCTCGTCGGCCGGCTCGGCGACGGCCAGCTCGGCCGCGGCCTCCGCGGCGTCCACGTAGCGCAGGGCGCCGGTGGCGCAGGCGTCCACGCAGCGCGGCTCCGTCCAACCGTCGTCAAGCAGGTGAGCGCAGCCCGTGCACTTCTGCGGGATCTCCAGCTCCTCGTTCCAGTACACGAGCCCCAGCGGGCACGCCTCGGCGATGGCCCGCTGCCCGCGCGCCTTCTCCGGGTCGATGACCACGAGCCCGTCCTCGCGGCGGTAGGCCGCGCCGTCCGTGGCGGCGGCCACGCAGGGCGCGTCGTCGCACATGCCGCAGAAGGTGGGCGTGTACGCCACCTTCACCACGGGCACGCGCCCGCGTTCGCGCTGGTCCACCCGGCACCAGAACTGGCCGGTGGTGGGCTGGGGCGCCGCGATGGAGCGCCAGTCGTTTCCGCAGTGCTCGTCCTTGCAGGCCAGCTGGCAGTTGAAGCAGCCGTTGCAGCGGTCGAGGTCAACCAGGATGGTCTTCATGTCCTACTCCTCCCCTTCCAGGTAATCGCGCACGTCGCCGCCGGCGCCGCCGCGGTTGGCGCCGCGGGCGAACTGCTCGGGATAGCGCCGCGCCAGCTCGAAGACGTCCACCTTCTCCACGCCGGCCAGATACCCGCTCGTCACCTCGCCGCTCGCGTTGCGCGAGGTAGTGGCCGTGGGGCAGATGAGGTTGATGTCGCCGCCGCGGTCGAGGCCGCCGATGCCCGGCACGATGAGGTCGCTGTTGGCGCCGTGGTCCATGTACACCACGCTCGGGCGCACGCGCTCGGTCACCCGCACGCCGCCGAGCACGCCGCCGCGCTCGTTGAACACGCGTACCACGTCCCCGCTCTCGATGCCGAGGCGCGCGGCATCCGCGGGGTTGAGCCACACGGGCTCGTAGGCGTAGCCGTCGGGGCCCATCACCTTGCACGTCTCGATCTCGCGGAACCACTCCACGTCGTCGAACTCGGCGTGGACGCGCCAACGCGGGTGGTTGGACTCCACGAGGAAGGGGTAGGCCTGCGCGCGCTCGCTCGACAGGCGGTCATCGTGGCCGTCGCCCGCCTCGATCCAGTGGGCCACCGGCCCGCGGAGGGCGTCATCGGGGAAGTGCTCGGCCAGCCCCGTCGCATAGAACTCGATCTTGCCCGTGGGGGTGGACAGCGGGAACGCCTCCGGGTTCTCGTAGAAGCCCGACAGGCCCACGCGCTGCTGCTCCCAGCCCTCTACGGTGGGGATCAGCTGGTACTTGCGCTCCTTGAACGCCTCCCAGTCGCGCTCGGCCTCGGGGATGCCGCAGGCCTCGTAGCCCTCGCGCACCTGCTGCTCGGTGTCCTTGCCCTCGGTCAGGCGCTGCCACAGGTTCTCGTAGACGCCGCCGTAGGACTCGAGCGCCCGCGCCACCGACTGCACCGCCTCCCAGTCGGTGCGGGCCTCGCCCACCGGCTCGATGGCCTGCTCCTCGTAGATGACGGCGTTCCACTGGCCCGAGTCGGCGTCGGTGCCGAAGTCGGCCGACTCGAACTTGGTGGTGATGGGCAGCACGATGTCGGCGAAGCGGGCATCGTCCTCGAACCAGGGCGCCTGCACCACGTAGCACTCCAGGTTCTCGCTGCGCAGGGCGTCGAGGTACTCGTTGCCGCCGTTTAGACTGGTGGAGAACGCGGGGTTGTCCGACCAGAGCATCTTCACCGGCGCGTTATCGCCCACGGGAAACTCCAGCTCGATGAACTGGTCGGGACGGTCGTTGGCGGCGGTGCCGTGACCGTACCAGGAAAGCCGCTCGCCACGCAGCGCCTTGTGGACGTGGCACTTGGCGATGGTGTGGTCGGGGTTGGAGCCGATCACCCAGCCGTTGAAGCAGGCCGCCGTGGACGGCGCCACCTTCGACGGCGGCAGCGGGCTGCACGACGCCATGCCGAACAGCGTCCACTCGATGAACTTGATGGTGGTGCGGCCCGGCATGCCGATGCCCTGCATCGCCATGAGGTACACCTCCAGGCGCGCCGGCTCCGTGGCAAACGCGCTGCGGATGAACGAGCCGCCGTTGCAGTGGGCGATGGACACGTTGTGCTTGGCCCAGTAACGCGCCAGGGCCTTGATCTTGTAGGCGGGGATGCCGCAGATAGGCTCGGCCCACTCCGGCGTCTTGGGCACGCCGTCCTCGTTGCCGAGCACGTAGTACTCGAACCAGTCGAAGCCGATGGCGTGGGTCTCCAGGTACTCCTTCTCGTAGGTGCCCTCGGTCATCCACACGTACGCGATGGCCAGCTGCAGGGCCGCGTCGGTGTTGGGCAGCACGGGCAGCCATTTGTCGGCATGCACCACCGCGGTGTAGTTGCAGTCGGGCGCGATGGCGATGTGCTTCACGCCGCAGTCATCGAACCAGTACGCCAGGCGGCTGGCCAGCTGGCCGCCCCAGGCTGACGTGTTGGTCTCCAGGTCGCAGCCCCAGTAGAGCATTGCGTCGCAGTTCTGCGCGATGTCCTGGGCGGTGTTGGTGGAAAAGGTGTTCTGCCCCACCGGATCCATGCCCCAGGCGTGCTTGGCGCCCCAGTACCAGCCCTCCCAGCTGTCGGGGTTGCGTGCCTGCACCGTGTAGCCGCCGCACAGGTCGAGCAGGCGCGTCTGGCAGCCATGGCAGCAGTGGACGGCCTTGCTCTCGCCATGGCCGTCGGCCTGGCAGAGGATGGAGTAGGGGCCGTATTCCTCGTGCACGCGGCGAATCTCGGCCGCGATGAGGCGGCAGGCCTCATCCCAGCTGATGCGCACGTACTTGCTCGTGCCTCGGTTCTGCGGGTTGCGCTCGCCCTCCGGGTCCCAGTCCACGCGGCGCATCGGGAACGGCACGCGGTTGCGCGAGTAGGTGCGCCGCTTGTAGGTGAGGGGGAAGTTGGGCGTGGGCGTCTTCATCCCCGGCTCGAACGTAATGCCGTTACGGCCGGTCAGACGCCAGTAGTTGAGCTCCTCCTCCGTGTAGTCGCCATCGAAGCGCATCGGGCGGATGCGTACCAGCTTGCCGTCGAGCACGTCGGCCGCCACCATGTTGGCGCCGCCGCCGCAGGCCTCCAGGCCCAGGTTGTGCACGACGGTTCTGTCCTTGGTCCTCATGGGTCTCCTCTCTTCGCACCTGTCGGGCTTTCTCGGGCGCCTCCAGCCCGCAGGCCGGGGCCACTGCCACTTTTTCCTTCTGAGATGGCAGTAATCGGCAGTTTGGTACGCTTTTCGACGGCCCTGGCGGCTGCTTGAGCGTCTCGCCGGCTTCCTAGCTTTCGCCGACCTGGGGTTTTGCGCGGCACCATGCGCGCTTAGGCGCAACCAGGCGTACCAAACTGCCGATTACTGCCAAAATGGCGCCGAAACCTGGCTCTAACCGCGCTCCTCCTCGGCGCGCACCTGGGCCACGGCCCGGTCGGACTTCACGAACACGGCCACCAGCACCGCGGCGAGCACCGCCATCGGGGCCAGGATGACCTGGGCGTTGACCTGATAGCCGAGCTGCGTCACGAGCGGCGACACCACGTAGCCGCCCACCACCTGCGCAAGCCCCGTGGCAAACGCCATAGTGGCCAGCACCAGGTCGGTCTTGCGCGGCTCAGGAACGAGCACCGGCGCGATGGCACGGGTGCCGGTGGGCACGAGGGCACCCGCCAGGCCCATGAGGACGCAGCCCGCCCAAGGGCCGACCATGTCGACGCCGGGGGTGTAGAAGAAGAACGCCACGCTCACGGCCACGATCAGGTAGCCCACGACCACCATGGCCTTGCGGAATCGGTAGCGGTCGGCCAAGATGCCGAAGACGATGCCGAGCGGAATGGTGATGATGGCCGTCCAGTTGGGCAGCATGGAGGAGTCGAACACACCGAGGCCCTTCACGTTCTGCAGGAACGTCGGGTAGAGCGTGTTGATGTTGGCCACGTACACGTACACCCACACGAAGAACACGGCGCACACCATGAAGCCGGCCAGCAGGAAGTCGCGTCCGGGCGCGCGGCGGCGCGACGGGTCGCCGGCCACCAGCTCGTTCTCGGGCACAGCGGGCATCTTGCAGCTGACGAGCAGCCACAGGATGGCCACGGCCTCCATCACGAGCGACACGTACCAGATAGGCTGCCACGAGAACGCCACGTCAGTGCCGCCGGCCGCGTCGTAGATGAGCGGCGCGGAGAAGAACGCGATGACCACGCCCATCGGCGTCCACTGCGACCAGATGCCCATGGCCGCGCCCTGGTTGCGCAGCGGGAACAGGCGCGGCATGATGTTGGGCCCGATGACGCACACCAGGCCGTAGGCCACGCCCTCGAGCGTGCGACCCACCAGGAACACCGGCGCGGTGGAGGCCACGGCGCACACCGCCGACCCGATGAGCTGGATGCAGGCCGTCGCCACGATGGACGACTTCACGCCGCAGCGCTGCATGACCCACATCCCCGGATAGGCCAACAGCATGCCCGCAATGGAGAACACGCCCATGATCTGGCTGAGCATATCAACGGGTATGCCCAGGTCGATGCCGATGTACTGGATGGCAGGCGCCACCTTGAACTGGTTGAAGGTGGCCGTGAAGCCCAAGAAGAACAGCGCGGCGAAGCAGAGCCACCGCTGCGCGGGGGTAAGCTGGCCCGCCTGAACGCCGAACTTCGACACGGAAAGCGTCATGAGATCCCCTATCTCCCGTCGCCGTCGAATACGGGGCCAGTGTGCCAAACGCGCCGGCCGGGGCAACAGAAGCGGGGCCTTGCAGGGGATTGAACGAAACGTTGAGACTCATACGCGACCAGCGAGCCGCCCGGAGGCGTGGCGCGCAAGGCTGGCGACGTTTCCGCAGATGGCGCGTGGGAGCGCCGTCGACGGCCCCTTACGGTGAACGGGGGCGAAATCATACCGCGAAACCCGTGGGCAGGACGGGCAGGGCAGGCAGAGCAGCCAGGGCGATCGGGGCAGGCGGCGCCCGCTTGCGCAGGACCGGCGCGCAAAATGGCCGAAAAAGTCGTTTTGACGACAACCCGAGGGCGGATTTGGCGGCAGTGGGACGTGATGGCCCATGTGCGAAAACCGCGACCTGGGGTTTTGGGCGTCAGTACGCGATGTGCGAGCGCCTGGCTGTCGTCAAAACGACTTTTTTGGCCATTTTCTCGGCGAAACCGGAACCGAAGAAGAGACGGGGGCAGCGGTAACGTGCGCAGCGCCAGACGAGCAGCGCCACGCGCAGGCGGGACGCGTCGGAGGCGACCCTGCTAGGCGCCTCGGGGATCGAAGTCGAAGTCGAGATCCGCCTCGGCGGGTGCCGGCGCCGAGGCCGATACATCAGCGGAGTCGGGCCGGGCGGCCGGCGCGCGCAGCACGCTCAGCGCAGGCAGGGCGCCGCCGACAATGATGAGCGCCCCACCCGCGAGCGTGGCCGCCGAGAGCGGCTCGGCGAACACGAGCGCGCTCGCCGCCAGCGACACGACGCACTCCCAGTACGAGATGGTGGCGTACTCGACAGCCGGCAGGTTGCGCCCCGCCACGAGCAGGCACCCCATGCCCACCGGCCCGCACACCACCCAGAGCGCCACGGCGAAGGCCCAGTTCGCCGGAGCCAGCGCTACCTCCCCCAAAGGCCACGCGCCGGTCATGGCCATGGCCACGGCCAGCGAGCCCACGCTCGCGAACAGGAAGTTCCACACGCCGCGCACCGTCGAGTCGCAGTCCTTGCGGTAGCCGTTGCAGAACAGCGACACCCCGTAGAACACGCCCGAGAGCAGCCCCAGGGCATTGCCGAGGCCCTGAAGCGGGTAGTCCTCGCTCGTCGCGTCCAGAAGCGAGCCCACCGTCAGCCCCGCGGCATCGAAACCCACGAGCCCCGAGGTCAGCAGCATGCCGACGAACACCGCGCCCAGGCACGCACCCTGGAACCCGCTGATGGGCTCCTTGCGAAACACGCGCGCGAGCAGCGTGCAGAACAGCGGGCCCGTGTAGATGAGGAACACCGCGTTAGCGAGCGTAGTCAGCAGCGCCGCCACCATATAGAAGGCGAAGGACACGCCTGCCAGCAACCCGCCGAGCGCGATGGAGGGCGTGAGCCGCGTGCGGCGAAAGAGCCCCGCCTTGCGCGTGGCCAGCAGCAGCGCGACGAACAGGGCCAGCCCCATCACCATGCGGCCCACGGTCATGAAGGCCCCGATGGACTCGCCGCCCACCAGCTCGGCGCCGAAGAACTCAACGCGCGTGGCGCCACGCGTGAGCAGGCCCGAAAGCCCCATCCCCGTCGTGGCCACCAGCACCGCGGCCACGCCGAGCCGCCGGTTCATCGTGTAGTCCTCGCCCTTCACCGCGCGTCCTTCCCTCAAGATCAGCCCCGCCATTGTACACGGGTCAAGCCCTCAGGATCACGGGACCGCGCTCATTCTCCCTTGTCGGACGCGATGCCCGACCATCGCAGACGCTCCCCACCACCGCTCGTGGAATAAGGCTGTGGAGGATTAATGGCCGACCCGGACGCGGGGGTACACTGGAGCCATGAAATCCACTGATATGAACAAGCGAGCCGATCAGGCTCCGACCTCCTGCGCGCTCGATTCGGCGAGCGCACCTCGCCTTGCCGCCTCCCGCGAGCACCGCTACGGCTACCTCGACTGCCTGCGAGGCGCTGTTCCCGCCCCCAAGGACGCACCGGGCAGCGCCCTCTTCCTGCTGCTCATGGTAGGCGGCATGGTCACCATCATGACCACCTTCAACGGGGTGCGCCATAGCGGCCTCGGCTTCTTCGTCACCTCGCACTGGCTCTACCCGCTCTCCTACTGCATCGCGGTGGCGCTCAAGCTGGGGTTCGCCAACCGGGTCGCGGGTTTCGTAGCCGGGCGCTGGATTCACCCGCATCTTCACGGGGCGGCCCTCAGCGTCGCCATGGCCGCGCTGAACGTGAGCATCATGGCGCCGCTCATGTGCGCCGTCGTCACGCTGCTCCTGCAAGGCCCCAACGGAGCCCTGGCCGTCATCGCCGCCGAGGCTCCCCTCTCCATGGTCGTTGCCATTCTGGTGAACCTGCTGGTGGTGGGCCCCGCCGTGCGCCTGCTGTATCACAACGTCATCATGCCGGCCACCGGGGCACGCCTGGTCGGCCTCACCCAGCGAGCCGCCACCACCTGGGCAGGCATCTTCACCGGGTAGGCCCCGGCGGACAGCGCGCAAGCTGGGCGGCGGGTCGGCTGCGGCGGGCGAATCCTGGCTCTCGCACTGATGCGGGCGCGGTCGGCCGAGCCGCCGCCGGAGCCCCGCACGTCCGCGTCTGCGGGGCTCCGCGGGCCGTCACTTCCCCACCTCCGTCGCCAGTCCGCCGGCCCGGCGCCACCACCTCGTCGGCTTGCCGGCCTGCCCCTGGAACCCCGCACGCCCGCGCCTGCCAGCCCGGCGCCTGACGTCCGACGCCTCCGCT
>CANSQW010000047.1 GCA_947649215.1 uncultured bacterium
GGTGCTGGATGCCGCCCCCATCGCCGCCGTCGTCACCACGGGCGCCAAGGCCGCCGAGCTCTACCGGCGCCACGACGCGCCACGCTGGCCCGAGATGCCCCACCTCGCGCTGCCCTCCACGAGCGCCGCCAACGCCCGCATGGGTCTCGCCGAGCTTATCGCCGCCTACGCGCCCCTCCGCGCGCTCGCCGGGGACGCCTGAGGCGCCGGCGCCCTCGGGCCCGGCGCGCCACCCTCCCCCAAAACGCACGAGGGGCCGTGCCCTGCGGCACGGCCCCTCGTTGATAGATGGATTCCTCACCCGAAGGTAAAGACGGATCCGACGAAGGAGAACGTCAGGCTAGGCCTTGGCATCGGCTTTCTCCTCCTCGGCCTTGGCGGCCTCGGCGTCCTCGGCAGCAGCGGCCTCGGCCTCCTCAGCCTCGGTCTTGGCCCCCTCGACGGCCTCGGCGGCCTTCTCCTCGGCGGCGGCGTCAGCAGCCTCGAGCTGCTCGACGGTGCCGTCCTCCTCGAAGCCCAGGTCCTCGGCGAGCTCCTCGCTCTTCGCGACCTTCTTCGGCGCAGCCTTCTTAGCGGCCTTCTTGGCCGGCTTCTCGTCGGCCTTCTTGGCGGCCACGGGCTCGGTCACGAGCTCCATGATGACCATGGGGGCGTTGTCGCCCTTGCGGTTGCCCAGCTTCATGATGCGGGTGTAGCCGCCGGGACGATCCTGGAACATGCCCTGCGCAACCTTCTCGAAGATCTCGCGGACGAGCTCCTTGTCGTTGAGGTAGGCGATGGCCAGACGGCGGGAGTGCAAATCGCCGCGCTTGGCCCAGGTGATGACCTTGTCCACGTCAGGACGAATCTCCTTGGCGCGGGCCTCGACCGTCTTGATGCGGTCGTTGAGGAACAGGGCGGCAACCAGGCTGCGCTTCATGGCCTTGGTGTGGCTCCAGTCGGTGCCCAGCTTGCGCCCCTTCTTGTAGTGTCTCATGATCTCAAGTCTCCTAAAGCTTCAAGTTGAGGTCCATGGAAATGAGCTTGTCCTTCACTTCCTCGATGGACTTCGCACCAAAGTTTCTGATGTTCAGCAGGTCGTTCTCGGAGAACTCGACCAGCTGGCGCACCGAGTGGATGCCGGCGCGCTTCAGGCAGTTGTAGGAGCGGACGGACAGGTCCAGGTCCTCGATCTGCTTGTCGAGCTCGGCGTTGGACTCCTGGCCCTCCGGAGCGAAGATGGAGGGGATCTCGCCCTCTTCCTCCTCGCCGGTCTCGGACAGGCTCAGGAAGGCGCCCATGTACTGGTTGATGATGTTGGCGGCGCGGCACACGGCCTCGGTGGGCTTGATGCTGCCGTCCGTCTCCACCTCAAGCACCAGCTTGTCGTAGTCGGTGCGCTGGCCGACGCGGGTGTCGGTCACGTTCATCGTGCAGCGGCGCACGGGCGAGAACAGCGAGTCGACGTGGATGATGCCGATGGGGTCCTCGGTGCGCTTGTTGCGCTCGGCCGACACGTAGCCGCGGCCGATGCCGATGCGAATGGTCATGTCCAGCTGGCCGCCGTCCGCCACCGTGGCGATGACGTGCTCGGGGTTGACCAGCGTAAACTCAGTGGGAACCTCGAGGTCGGCGCCCGTGACGGTGCAGGGGCCCTCCGCCGACACATGGGCGGTGGCCTCCTCGACGTCCTCGCTCAGGGCCGAGAACACCAGGCCCTTGACGTTCAGCACGATGTCGGTGATGTCCTCGATGACACCCTCGGCGGTCGTGAACTCATGCTGCACGCCCTCGATCTGAATCGCGGTAGCCTTCGCGCCGTCCAGGGAGGACAGCAGCACGCGGCGCATGGAGTTGCCCAGCGTGTTGCCGTAGCCTCGCTCGAGCGGCTCGACGATATAGCGAGCGACCGTGTCGTTGACTTCTTCCGTTGTAACAGTCGGCCTCATGAACTCCGTCATGTTGTGACAGCCTCCTTACTATGCCGCGATTATTTCGAGTAAAGTTCGACGATGAGCTGTTCGCGAATGTCGGAATCGATTTGATCGCGCTGCGGAAGGGCAAGCACGCTGCCCTGAAGCTTCTCGATGTCAACCTCGAGCCAGGCCGGAACCTGCACGCGCTCGTTGGAGATGAGAGCGCTCTTGATGACGAGCATGTCGCGGGCCTTGGGGGCCACGGCGACGAGGTCGCCGGGACGCACGCGGAAGGACGGGATGTCCACGCGGCGGCCGTTGACCTGGATGTGACCATGGCGAACCTGCTGGCGGGCCTCCGCGCGGGACTTGGCGAAGCCCAGACGGTAGACGACGTTGTCCAGGCGGCTCTCCAGGATGCGCAGCAGATTCTCGCCGGTGACGCCCTGCTGGCGGTTAGCCATGTCGTAGTAATGGTGGAACTGCTTCTCCAGCACGCCGTAGATGCGCTTGGTCTTCTGCTTCTCACGCAGCTGGGTGCGGTATTCGCTTTCCTTCACGCGCTTCTTGCCAGCCTCGCCGGGGGCGTAGGCGCGGCGCTCCATGGCGCACTTCTCGGTGTAGCAGCGGTCGCCCTTGAGGAAGAGCTTCGCCCCCTCGCGGCGGCACAGCCGGCAGTCCGCTCCAGTATAACGAGCCATATCTATCGATCCTTTCAGTTACACGCGGCGGCGCTTCTTGGGGCGGCAGCCGTTGTGCGGGATGGGGGTGCAATCCTGAATGCTGGCGATCTCGAGGCCGGCGGCCTGCAGCGAGCGGATGGCCGTCTCGCGGCCGGAGCCGGGGCCCTTCACGAACACGGAGACCTTGCGCAGGCCGTGCTCCATCGCCGTCTTGGCAGCGGCCTCGGCGGCCATCTGCGCGGCGAACGGCGTGGACTTGCGCGAGCCCTTGAAGCCCACGGTGCCCGCAGACTGCCAGGAGATCACATTGCCCTGGGGATCGGTGATGCTCACGATCGTGTTGTTGAACGTAGACTTGATGTGGGCGGCGCCCACGGCGATGTTCTTACGCTCGGAACGCTTGATGCGCGTACGTACGTTTTTCTTAGCCACTGTTCGCTACCTCACTACTTCTTCTTGCCGCCGATTTGCTTGCGCGGACCCTTGCGGGTACGAGCATTCGTGTGGGTGCGCTGGCCGCGCGTGGGCAGGCCCTTGCGATGGCGCAGGCCGCGGTAGCAGCCGATCTCCATGAGGCGCTTGACGTTCTGGGTGACGTCACGACGCAGGTCGCCCTCAACCGTGAGGTTGGCCTGGATGTAGTCACGCAGCTTGACGAGCTCCTCCTCGGTGAGGTCGTCGGTGCGGGTGTCGGGATCGATGCCGGTTTCGGCAAGGATCTTCTTAGAGGTGGTCAGGCCAATGCCGTAGATGTAGGTCAAGGCGATCTCAATGCGCTTGTTGCGAGGAAGATCGACACCGATGAGACGTGCCATGTTCTTGTCCGTTCCTTTCTTCCTAGCCCTGACGCTGCTTATGGCGCGGGTTCTCGCAGATGACGAGCACCTTGCCATGGCGTCGGATGATCTTGCACTTGTCGCACATTTTCTTGACCGAAGGACGTACCTTCATATCACTTTCCTTTCGGTTATGCGGATTCCATCTATCGTTCACGTCCAGCCGCAGACGATTGCTTTCCAACAGGTACACCCGCGCGCCGCGTCCCGGCGGCCCGGGACATGCGCAGAGCGCAGAGGAGGACGCCTTCGGCCGCAGGGGCGGCGGAAGCGTCCGAGGGGAGCGGAGCGCCACGGCACGACAGCCGCCGGCCCCTGGTCGCACCCTACTTGAAGCGGTAGGTGATGCGGCCGCGGTTCAGGTCGTAGACGGAAAGCTCGACCGTCACCTTGTCGCCCGGCAGGATCTTGATGTAGTGCATGCGCATCTTGCCGGAAATGTGGGCCAGGATCTTGTGCCCGTTCTCGAGTTCCACGCGGAACATCGCGTTGGGCAGAGCCTCGAGCACGGTGCCCTCGAGCTCGATTACGTCTTCTTTAGCCAAAGGTGCTCCTCCAAGCAAATGGTCTTAAAACAGCAACGTGAGATATTAGCACTGTTTTGCAAGGTTGCAAGGAGAAAACGAAATAAGCGCGCAAAACCAACAACCGGCGGTGCTGGTTCGCTTCGACCTGCTTGTCAGGCCCGCGGCTCGAAGCCGCGCGGTTGTCGCGCGAGAGGCGCAACCGCCAGGTATTCGCGCCTTCCCAGGGGAGGCGCAGCCGCCTTGTCGGCTGTGGTAGACGCATTGTAGCGCAACGGGCGGGCGCGGGCAAACGCCCCGCGTGCGCCGCACGACCCGGCGCCTGGGGGGGCGACGAGGCGTATTGGCTGGGGTACTAGGATTCGAACCTAGGTAGCTGGTACCAAAAACCAGAGTCCTGCCGTTGGACGATACCCCAGCGACAACGGTGCGTGCAAAGGATGGTGGGCCGTGAGGGAATCGAACCCGCGACCTTGGGATTAAAAGTCCCCTGCTCTGCCAGCTGAGCTAACGGCCCGGCTCCCTTTACACGAGGGTTCATTCTAGCCGTGAAGCCGAGGCGGGTCAACGGCAACCTGGGCGTCCGCGCTCCCCCGGCAACGCCTTCGCGGCACGTGGCGGGCCTGCGAGCCGAACGGACGCGGACGTACTACAATAGGCCCATCGACACCCGAGAGAGAGGATCCGCCCATGTGGACGCGCAAGATCCTGGTGGCCTACGACGGCTCGGCCCCGTCCCGTCGCGCACTTGAGCTGGCGGCGCAGGTGGCCGGCGCCGACCCGACCGTCGAGCTGGTGCTCGCCCACGTCGTGCGCCTGTTCTCCTCCGGCGCTGCCGCGGCGGGCATCGACGCCGTCATCATGGACGACGCCGCGTCGGTGCGCGCCGAGCTGGAGGCGGTGGCCGAGATGCTGCCCAACCCGGCCGCGGTGCGCCTGCTGCGCGGCACCTCCCCGGCCGACCTCATCGTCAGCTGCGCCATCGAGGAGGGCTGCGACCTCATCGTCATGGGCAGCCGCGGGCAGGGCGGCGTCAAGGGCTACCTGGGGTCGGTGAGCTACGCGGTGACGAAGGAGTCGCCCGTGACGGTGCTCATCGCCAAGGACGGCGCCCGGCATTAGCGCGCGAGGGCGCGGCGGGGAGGGCAGCGCCTGACGCCAGTGGGCGCGTGGCGCGGGGGGGGGCAGCGCCCGGCCCCGCGCAGCCGCTGCCACTTTTTCGCCGCAAAATGGCGGTAATTTGCGATTTGGTAGGGCAAACCAGCCCTCAGCGACCATCGCGACTCCCGGCTCCTCACGTTTTCCCAGGTCACGGTTTTCCACACCACGCGATTCTGCGCGTCCGCGTCACGTCAGGCATACCAAATCGCAAATTACTGCCACTCCAGCCGCGAAATGTGGCACTAAACCCGAGTTCGGTACGGTCAATAACGGCTATGAGGGCCGAAACCGGCGTTTTCGGCGCCCCCTGAGGCCAAAAGAGCGCAAAAAGGCACCCCGATGGCCCGAGGCGCCGTACCAAACTGACGATCTGTGCCACAAAACAGGAAAAACGTGGCGGCGGGCCCTACTCAGCCGGGACGAAGGTGTCGCGGTCGGGCGCGAAGGACTGCATCGCCTCGATGGTGCGGGCGAACAGCTCGTCGAGCTCCCAGCCGAGCATCGCGGCGCCGCTGCGGATGACCTCGCGGTCGACGCCGGCGGCAAAGCGCTTGTCCTTGAACTTCTTCTTGAGCGACTTCACCTCGAAGTCCATGACGCTCTTCGACGGACGCATGACGACGGCCGCGCCGATGAGCCCGGTCAGCTCCTCGGTGGCGAACAGGATCTTCTCCATCTGGAGCTCGGGCTTGGGCAGGTCGGGGTTGAAGTCGGAGGTGTGCGACTGGATGGCGCGGATGAGCTCAGGCGTGCCGCCGGCCGCCTCGATGAGCGGCGCCGCGTACAGGGTGTGCTTCTCGGGCTCGTCGCCGTGCTCCTCCCAGTCCAGGTCGTGGAGCAGGCCCACGATACCCCAGAACTCCTCGTTGCCCGGATCGTACTCGCGGGCGAAGTAGCGCATGGTCTGCTCGACCGTCTCGCCGTGCTCGAGGTGGAAGGCGTCCTGGTTATGCTCCCGCAGAAGCGCGAAGGCCGCATCGCGGGTCATGCCGGCATCAAGCGTTGCCATGGGGATCCTTTCTCGCGTGCCCGGCACCGCCGGGTTCTTTCGTCCGAAGACACTATACCCGCTGCAGCGCCCATCGTGGCGGGCAGCCTAGAACACGACGCCCAGGCCGTTGGCGATGAGCCCCCAGCAGACGCCGGTGACGTAGAGCAGGGCAATGATGGCGACGTTCTGGCGCCAGCGGCGGTTGGCGCGCACGAGCACGAGCAGGCCCACGCCGGCCGACGTGAGCAGGCCGGCTAGCATGGCGCCGGCGCCGAGGATGCCTCCCAGGTAGAGCTCGGTGATGACGACGCTCGCCGCGCAGTTGGGGATAAGGCCCACAAGCGCGCTCGCCAGCACGGAGAGCGCGGGGTTGGCGCCGAGGAAGTCGGCGAGCACGTCCTCCCCCACCACCTCGAGCACCGCGTTGAGCGCCATTGTGATGATGAAGATGAACACGCCCACCTGGACGGTGTGGACAAGCGCGCTCTTGGCGATGCCCTTCCAGCCGTGGTCGTGGCTGTGGTCGTGCGCATGGCCGTGTGCGTGGCAGTCGCCGTGCGCGTGGCAGGCGTCATCGTGGTGACCGTAGACCGAGGCGGGGTCGCTCTCGCAGGCGGCGCAGTCCTCATGGCAGCCGCAGTTGTCCCGCTCGCACAGCTCGTGGATGCGCAGATCCTGGCGGTCGCGCCGCGCCAGGCGCAGCGCCGCGTCCACGATGAAGCCCATCACCATGCCGATGACCACCTTCGCGCCCATGATGGACAGGATGGTGGTGGCCGGCACCTGCTCGGCGAGGAAGATGGGCAGCATCTCATCGGAGGTGGACAGGAACACGGCGAACAGCGTGCCCAGCGTGATGACGCGCCCCGCATAGAACGTGGCGGCCACGGCCGAGAACCCGCACTGGGGCACCACGCCAAGGAACGCGCCGACCACCGGCCCGGCGGCGCCGGCGTGGCGGATGGCCTCCTGGGTGCGGCCGGCCGTCTTGTGCTCGAGCCACTCCATCAGCAGGTAGGTGACGAAGAGGAACGGGATGAGGTAGGCGGTGTCCGCCACCGAGTGCTCCAGGACGTGCCCGGCGATATGTGCGATGTCTTCCATGGCGGTGATTGTATCCCAAGGGCGCATGGCGCTCCCCCGCCGCACGGCCCACGGGGCCAAAACGCCGATCAGCCGTTACCGCGTCCGTCAGGGAAAAACATGAGCGCGCTCCTGAGAAATTTTCTCTCCCCGTATTGAATGTATTGCTCATATATGTACAATAGCAATACGCTTTTGAGACGACGAAACCACACCACAAACCTACGAGGGCGTCTATGAAGTCAAAGGGAAACAACGCTACGGCGAGGCCTGGGCTCGTCCGAGGCGCGGCCCGCGGCCGCGAACCGGACCCGTCCTCCAACGCCAAGAAGGAGCGCAAGCCCGTGACGATGCGCCTTGACTTGGACGTCATCGACTATTTCAAGGCCGAGGCGGATCGCACGGGTATTCCCTACCAGAACCTGATAAACCTCTACCTGCAGGAATGCGTGGCCGAGGGCAAGACCCTTCGCTTCGCCTGACCTGCACGCGCCGCTCACGGGCGGGTGGCCGCCAGCGGGCAGCGAGGGCCCCAGCCGGCCCCCCCCCCCCCCCCGCAGGGGCCGGCCGGCGCGCGCCCGGCGCCCCCCCCCCCGGCGAGGACTGGG
>CANSQW010000048.1 GCA_947649215.1 uncultured bacterium
GCCTCCGCGACCTCCGCGACTTCCTCGACGGCCTCCTCCACGGCGGCTTCCGCGACTTCGGCCTCCTCGGCGGCCTCGTCCTCGACGTGGGTCCGGGCGGCGATGCGCCGGCCTCCGCGCCCGCGGCGCGAGCGGCGCGACCCCTCGGCAGGCGCGTCCTCTGCGGGCGCGTCCTCGATAACGGCCTCAGCCGCGACCTCGGGCTCGGGCTCCGCCTCGTGGTGAGCGTCGGTCAGCTCCACCGTCACCGAGCTGCGGTCCTTGGTGATGGTCACGCGCGTGAACTCGTCGAGCAGCTTCGACAGCAGGTTCGTTCCGTAGTTGCGCACGTCGAAGTCGGGGTAGCGCTTCTGCAGGCGGCTGCCCACCTCGCCGAGACCCGTGGACTTGCCGTTGTTCTGGTTGTCGGTGATGATGTCCACCACGGCCTGCTCCACCTCGGCCTTGCTGATGGCCGGGGCGCCGTTGCCGTTGCCCTTCTCGCCCTTGCGGCCATCGAGCAGGAGCTCGAGCGTGGTGAAGATGTCACACGCGCGGCGGAAGGGGGTGGGCGTCTTCTTCTCGCCCATGCCGATGACGGTGTGGCCGCTCTCGCGCAGGCGGCTGGCCAGGCGCGTGAAGTCGCTGTCGGACGACACGATGCAGAAGCCCTCCACCGAGTCGGTGTAGAGGATGTCCATGGCGTCGATGATCATGGCCGAGTCGGTGGCGTTCTTGCCGTAGGTGTAGCCGAACTGCTGGATGGGCGTGAGCGAGTTCTCCAGCAGCGCGTCCTTCCACTTGGCGTGGAGGGTGAGCGTCCAGTCGCCGTAGATGCGCTTGATGGTGACGGTGCCGTACTTGGACAGCTCGTTCAGGATGGGCTTGATGTACTTGGCCGACACGTTGTCGGCGTCGATGAGCAGCGCGAAGCGCTTGTCCGAGGAAGACTTGGGTTCCATGGGTGGGCGGGCTCCTTTGGTGTCTCGCCGCGAGGCGGGCGCAAGGCGTCGGCGCGCGGCGGTGCGGGCGAGGGAGGCGGCGGGGCCGTCCATCCTCGTATCGGCTTGTGCCAACGGTCGATGATACCCCTTGAGCGGGACTTCTGCCAGGTCAATCGCTAATTCGGATGATAATCGTATAAATTGGCGCTCGCCCCTTGCACAATGGGCGGCGAAACCCTATACTTCCACCTTGCGCAAAATGGTGGGTGTGGCCTAGTTGGCTAAGGCGCCAGATTGTGGCTCTGGAGATCGTGGGTTCGAGTCCCATCATCCACCCCAGCGCGCTTGAAAAATTAGGTCTTGCATAAAACTTCGCAATGATCTAAAATATTCAAGCGCTTTGCGCAGGCACGATGTGCTCCGTTAGCTTAGTTGGTAGAGCAGGGGACTCTTAATCCCAAGGTCGAAGGTTCGAGTCCTTCACGGAGCACCACGAAATGATAGGCCCGTCGCGCTGCGGCGGGCTTTTTTCATGCAGGCGCCCCTGTGGGGGCGGGCGAGGAGAGGGCGACCCCTATGAGCAGCGATACCTTCCAGGCGAGCAAGCGCGTGAGCGACGAGATCAAGGCGGACCTTCCGGTTCATCCCGAGAAGTACGTCATGCTCACGGGCGACCGCCCCACCGGCCGTCTCCACCTGGGACACTACTTCGGCACCATCCGCGAGCGCGTCCGCCTGCAGGATCTCGGCGTCACCTCGCGCATCATCATCGCCGACTACCAGGTGATCACCGACCGCGACACCACCGAGCACATCGCCGACAACGTGCGCAACATGGTCATCGACTACCTGGCCTGCGGCATCGACCCGGCTAAGACCATCATCTTCACCCACTCGGCCGTGCCGGCCCTCAACCAGCTCATGCTCCCGTTCCTCTCGCTCGTCACCGAGGCGGAGCTGCTGCGCAACCCCACGGTCAAGTCCGAGCAGGAGGCCTCGGGCCACGCGCTCACGGGGCTGCTGCTGACCTATCCCGTGCACCAGGCCTGCGACATCCTGTTCTGCAAGGGCAACATCGTGCCGGTGGGCAAGGACCAGCTGCCCCACATCGAGCAGACCCGCCAGATCGCCCGTCGCTTCAACGAGCGCTACGGGCGCGTGTTCCCCGAGCCCCACGGGCTTCTGACCGAGGCGGTGGAGATCCCCGGCCTCGATGGCCGCAAGATGTCGAAGAGCTACGGCAACGCCATCGCGCTGTCGGCTACCGCCGAGGAGACGGCCAAGCTCATCAAGAAGTCCAAGACCGACTCCGAGCGCCTCATCACCTTCGACAAGGAGGCGCGCCCCGGCGTGTCGGCGCTTCTCACCACGGCGGCGCTGTGCACCGGCCGCGGCGAGGAGGAGATCGCCGCCGAGATAGGCGAGGCGGGCTCCGGCGCCCTCAAGGCCTACGTGACCGAGGCCGTCAACGACTACCTGGCGCCCATCCGCGCCCGTCGCGCCGAGCTCGAGGCCGACCCGGCCTACCTGGAGGAAGTCCTGCGTGACGGCAACCGCCGCGCCAACGAGATAGCCGACGCCACCCTCGATGAGGTGCGCGCGGCCATGGGCATGGTGTACTAGGGGCTGGCTGCCGGTTGCGCGGCCCGCGAGGTTCTAGGGGTCGCGAGCCGCGTTATGCGCTAGAATATCCCTCGCGTTTCACGCGGCGTGCGCCGCGGCGCTTACGGGGCTGTAGCTCAATGGTGGAGCAGGGGACTCATAATCCCTTGGTTCTCGGTTCGAGTCCGGGCGGCCCTACCAGACGCCTTCAGGGGGCGGCATCCCACCGGGTTGCCGCCCCCTTCGTTTCTCCACAAATTCACCCCTTGCGCGCTCGGCGCGGTACGGCTAGAATAATCGAACGTCATCGGGCAGCCGCCTGATGCGCAATCCGGTCGCTTGGCTCAGCGGGAGAGCATCGCCTTCACACGGCGGGGGTCACAGGTTCAAATCCTGTAGCGACCACCATAAGCAGCAGGCCCCTCTTCGGAGGGGCCTTTTTTGCGTCTCGTGCGTCGTCGCCCTTGCGTGGGCGTGTCTGCTCGCTTACGGCTTGCCGCCGCGGTCGTCCCGCTGCGGCGGCCTCCTATACTGATCCCATGGAAGAACGCCGCCGCATATCGGATACGTGGATCCTGAACATGGAGTCCACAGCCTCGCTGCTCATCGCCCTGGGCGGTCTTGGCGGGGCCCTGGTCGGGCTCGGCTGCCTTCCCGCAGGCCCCCTCTGGCGCTGGGCCGAGGCCTGCTTCTTCCCGTTCCAGCTTCCGGTGTTCTACTTCGGCTTCGGCTACCTGTACCAGCGGCAGTGGCGCGTGCGCAGCGGCCGCCAGTGGGTTGGCGCTATGCGTTACCAGGCGGTCTACACGATGGTGCCCCTCGTCTTCGTGACGCTGCTCACCCTGCTGGCCAACGGCTGGATGGGCGCCGAGCCGGCTCTCGCGCCGGCGAGCCTCCTGCGTGCGGTATTCGTCGATCCGGTCATCCCCGTGGGGTTTTTCCTCGTGGTGCTGGTGATGTACGCGCTCACCCCCACGCTCGCATCGGGCCGGCAGGTGGCGGGCCTCTTGGCCGCCGCGTGCGCGCTCAAGGTGCTCGCCGTCGCGGCACTCGCGTTGCCTGCGACGTTTGCGTACGCCGCCTGGCCCTACGTGGCGCAGGGCTTCTGCGGGTCGTGGGTCTGGTTCGTCGCCGGCATGGCCCTGGCCTGGCAGGGCGAGGCTCGCACGCGCCGGCTGTTCTCCCTAAGCCCCGCGGCCTGCACGGCGGGGTGGCTCGTCTTGAGCGTCGCGCTCTTCGCGACCGGCGTGCCCGACCCCGTGCGTGAAGCGGTGCTCACCGCGGCGGGGCTCGGGTGGTTCTCGGTGCTGTTCGGCCGCCGCTTCGCGGACGGCGCCCAGGTGGGCTTCTACCGCTTCGTCGGCGGCTACACCAAGGCCATCTGGCTGCTGCATCCGGTGTTCATGCGGGCCTGGTTCTACCTCCTGGCGCTTGCGGGGGTGGCCGCTGCCGGGCCCGGGGCCGTGCTGTACGCGCCGGCGCACGTCGTAGGCGGCTTCATCGTCGTCTACGTGCTGCCCGTCGGCGTGCTCTGGGTGATGAACCATGTGGGGAAGCTCGGCTTCCTGGTGAATCCCAGCCGCTACCTCGCCCCGCATCGAGAGACGGTGGCGTATAATACGAGGGTTGCATAGTCAAAGGCGCTCCGGGGGTCCCGGCGGCGCCTTCCGAGATACAGGGCGATACCATGATCCTCCAGACAGAGCACCTCTCGAAGGCCTACGGCGGCCGCCAGCTGTTCCACGACGTCACCTTCCGCCTGGAGGAGTACGACCGCCTGGCGCTCGTGGGCCCCAACGGCGCGGGCAAGACGACGCTGCTCAACATCATCTCCGGCGAGGACGACCCCGACGAGGGGCGCATCCTGTTCGCCAAGGGCGCGCGCGTGGGCTACCTGGAGCAGGAGGCCATCGAGATGGGCGGGCTGCCCGTGTTCGAGGAAGTGCTCTCCAGCCAGGTAGAGGTGCTCGAGGCCGAGCAGCGGCTCCACCGGCTCGAGGCCGAGCTCGGCGCCGACCCCACCGAGGCGCAGCTGGCAGCCGTGGGCCGGGCGCGCGACGCCTACGAGATGCTCGGCGGCTACTCCATCGAGGCGAAGGTGCGCAGCGTGCTGTTCGGCCTGGGCTTCACCGAGGCGGACATGGCCACGTCCACCGACGGCTTCTCCGGCGGCTGGCAGATGCGCATCGCGCTCGCGAAGCTGCTCATCCGCAACCCCGAGGTGCTGCTCCTCGACGAGCCCACCAACCACCTCGACCTGGAGTCGGTCAAGTGGCTCGAGGGCTTCCTGCGCGGCTACGAGGGCACGGTCATCGTGGTCAGCCACGACCGCGCGTTCATGGACGCCATGGTGGGCCGCGTGGCCGAGATCGACAACGGCCAGGTCAACCTCTACAAGGGCAACTACTCGAAGTACCTGGTGGAGCGCGAGGAGCGCCTCGAGCGCCTCAAGGCCGAGCGCGCCAAGCAGCTTGAGGAGATCGCCCACCTCCAGGCCTTCGTCGACCGCTTCCGCTACAAGGCCACCAAGGCCAAGCAGGCCCAGGAGCGCGAGCGGCGCATCGAGAAGATCAAGGAGACGCTGCCGGTCATCCCCGAGGAGAAGAAGACCGTGCGCTTCAACTTCCAGCAGCCGCCGCGCACCGGCGACGAGGTGGTGCGCGCCCGCGGCCTCGTGAAGCGCTTCGGCGAGAAGACGGTCTACGACGGCCAGGACTTCACGATGTACCGCGGCGACAAGGTGGCGCTCGTGGGCCCCAACGGCGCGGGCAAGTCCACGCTGCTGAAGATGATCGCCGGGGTGGAGCGGCCCGACGGGGGCACCATCGACTACGGCGTGAACGTGGACCTCACCTACTACGCCCAGCACCAGCTGGAAGAGCTGCACGCCGGCAATACCGTGTTCGAGGAACTGGACCACGCCGCTCCGGGTTGGTCCATCTCCCAGGTGCGCAGCCTGCTCGGCGCCTTCCTGTTCACCGGCGATGCCGTGGAGAAGAAGGTGGGCGTGCTCTCCGGCGGTGAGAAGGGACGCTTGGCCCTGGCGAAGATGCTCGTGGCCCCCAAGCCGCTGCTGTGCCTGGACGAGCCCACGAACCACCTGGACATCTCCTCGGCCGACATCCTGGAGCAGGCCCTGCGCCACTTCGAGGGCACCATCCTGTTCATCACCCACGACCGGCACCTCATCCGCTCGGTGGCCAACCGCATCGTGGAGGTGACGCCGGGCAAGATCACCTGCTACGACGGCGACTACGACTACTACCTCTACAAGTCGGGGCAGCTCGACAACCCCGACCCCGCGAGCCGCTCGCTCGTGGACGACGTGTTCGACGAGGGCGCGCCCGGCGCGGCGAAGGCGGGCGCGAAGGGCTCCAAGACCACGGTCACCGTCAACCGCCGGCGCGACCGTGGGGGCGCGGCCGCCGAGCCGGCCGCGCTCACGGCGCCGAAGGCGAGCGCGCCCAAGACCAAGGAGCAGAAGCGGCGCGAGGCCGAGGCGCGCAACCGCGCCTACGCGGCGCTCAAGAACCACCGCAAGCGCATCGCCCAGCTCGACGAGCAGATGGAGCGCGACAACGCGCGGATGGAGGAGCTGCTGGCCCTCATGGCCGATCCGGACTTCTACATCAACGAGGATGCGTCCTCCGATGCGGTAGCCGAGCACGCCCAGCTCAAGAAGCGCCTGGCCGCGGCTGAGGAGGAGTGGCTCGCGCTCAACGAGGAGCTCGAGGCCGAGATGGCCCGCCAGCAGGAGCAGGGCTAGCGGAGCCCGCACGCCGGAGGGGAAGGCCCGCCGTCCGGCGTGCGGCGGGGCGCTGGGCGGCGGTGTCGTACCATACCGCCCAATCGTCCCCTTCGTGGAAAGTCGGTCATGGAAGCACTTGAGCTCATCTTGTTCCTCTTGGCCGCGGTGATCGCCTCGAGCATTCTCGAGCGGTTCCTGCCGCGCCTGTCGCTGCCCCTTGTCCAGATAGCCCTGGGCGCGCTCATCGCGTTCACGGTGTCGTCGCCCTTCGAGCAGGGGCTCGACACCGAGCTGCTGCTCATCCTGTTCATCGCGCCCCTTCACTTCAACGAGTCGCGCCATGCCGACTCCGGCGCGCTCTGGCGCAACCGCTGGGGCATCGCGTCTCTGGCCGTGGGGCTCGTCTTCGCCATCATGCTCGCGGTGGGCGGCACGCTCCACGCGCTCATGCCTGCCGTGCCGCTGGCTGCCGCCCTCGCGCTCGGCGCCGCCATGGGGTCCACCGACGCGGTGGCCGTGACGGCGCTCTCCAAGGACTTCCGCTTCGGACGCCGCCACACGGCGCTGCTCGAGGGCGAGGCGTTCTTCAACGACGTGACGGGCACGGTGGCCTTCCAGTGCGCCATCGCCGTGGTGGCCTCCGGCGCGTTCTCGCTCGTGCACGCGGGGGAGGAGTTCGCCCTCGACCTGTTCGGCGGCCTGGCCGGCGGCGCCGTCATGGGCGGCCTGGCCTGGGCGCTCATGGAGCTCATCCGTCGCCGGGGGCTCGACAACCCCACGCTGCACGTGACCCTCGAGCTTCTGCTGCCCTTCGTCATCTACCTGGCGGCCAAGAGCCTGCACATCGGCGGCGTCATCGCCGTGGTGGCCGCGGGTCTGGTCATGTCGCTTCTGCCGCAGCGCCACACCACGGCCGCGGCGCGCCAGAAGCTCCAGTCGAGGAGCGTCTGGAAGACCATCGAGTTCGTGCTCAACGGCATCATCTTCGTCATCCTGGGGATGCAGCTGCCCCGCGGTCTGCAGCCTGCGGCCGACGGCGGGCTCGGCGACCCGGTGGCCGTGGTGGGCGCCGTGGTGCTCCTGACGGCGGTGCTCGAGGGCGTGCGCTTCGCCTGGGTGCTCGCCATGGACGCCGTGGCCGCGCGTCGCGCCGGCGAGTCGGCGCGCTCGTGCCTGGCCCCCGAGGGGCTTCGCGGCGCGCTCGCCATGGCCTTCGCCGGGCCGAAGGGCGGCATTACGCTCTCGCTCATGCTGTCCATCCCCACGTACCTGAGCTCGGGCGCGACGTTCCCCGAGCGCACGACGCTCGTGACCATGGCCGCCGGCATCATCCTAGGCTCGCTTCTGCTGGCGAACTTCGCCGTGCCGCTGCTCGTGCCGCGCAAGGCGTCGGCCCGCCGCGCCGTCGAGCGTGCCGATGCGGAGATAGGCCTGGTGATCCGCGTGATCGAGTCCATTCAGGCCGACGC